>CAZMKH010000001.1:0-2368 GCA_964566455.1 uncultured Campylobacteraceae bacterium
ATTATAACAGTAAAAATGATATAAATACTACTTTGGAGCTTGCAAAAAAAGCAGGAAAAGAGTGGAGAAATGTTCCCATTGAAGAAAAAATTGAGTTATTGAGCAAATTTGTTGAAATACTTGGCAGTAAAAGTGAAGAGATAGCCAAAGAGTTGGCTTTTCAAATGGGAAGGCCCATATCTTACGGGGCGCTTGAAGTTAGAGGATTTAAAGAGAGAGCAAACTATATGATAGAGATAGCCAAAGAGGCACTGTCACCTTATCATCCTGAACCAAAAAAAGGGTTTGAAAGATCCATCATAAAAGAGCCTTTGGGGGTAGTAGCTGTTTTAAGCCCTTGGAATTATCCGTTTCTTACTTCAGTTAATGTAATAGTTCCTGCACTTATGGCTGGAAACTGTGTCATCTTAAGGCATTCCACGCAAACTCCTTTGGTAGCCAAAAGATATCAGGAGGCTTTTAATGAAGCAGGACTTCCAAAAGGAGTATTTTCTCATCTTTATCTAACCCACAAAGATGCATCAGAATTTATAGCTGACAGCAGAGTTGACGGAGTTTATTTTACAGGATCGGTAAAAGGCGGACTTGAGGTACAAAAGGCTCTCACAAACAAGTTTATACCTTGCGGATTGGAGCTTGGAGGAAAAGATCCTGCTTATGTGATGGAGGATGCTGATATAAAATACAGTGCTGAAAACTTGGTAGACGGCTCATTTTTCAATTCAGGTCAATCATGCTGTGGAATTGAGAGGATTTATGTGCATGAAAAAGTATATGATGAATTTGTCAATGAATTTGTTAAAATTACAAAAGAGTATAAATTGGGAAATCCTTTAGATAAAGAAACTACCATAGGACCGATGGTAAAAACTGAAGCTGCCACATTTGTTAGAGACCAAATAAAAGAGGCTTTAAACAAAGGTGCAAAAGCCCTGGTATATGAGAATATGTTCGAAAACTCAAAAGAAAATACTCCTTATCTTGGACCCACCGTTTTAGTCGATGTTGACCACTCGATGAGCGTTATGAAAGAAGAGAGTTTCGGACCGGTTGTGGGTATAATGAAAGTAAAAGATGATAAAGAAGCATTAAACCTTATGAACGACAGTGACTTGGGTCTTACAGCGTCACTTTGGACAAAAGATATACAAAAAGCATATGATTTGGCACCTTTGATTGAAACCGGCACCGTTTATATGAACAGATGTGATTATCTTGACCCGGCACTTGCTTGGACGGGAGTCAAAAATACCGGAAGAGGTGTGACTCTTTCAAGATATGGATATGATCATGTAACAAGAGTAAAATCTCTACATTTTAAAAAAATTGGATAAGGATATAAAATGCTACCTGATATGAATTGGAATTATCCGACCACTGTATGGTTTGGGCATAAAAGAGTAAAAGATATAGTAAATGCGTGCAAAAGTCTCAGCATTAATTCACCTTTGATAGTAACAGATGAGGCACTCTCAAAGCTTCCTATTATGGATGATTTGATAAAACCGTTAAAAGATGCCGGAATAAAATATTCTGTTTTCAGTGATGTTCAGCCAAATCCGACAGCCCAAAATGTAAAAAACGGAGTTGAAGCTTTCAAAAAAAACGGTAATGACGGGGTTATTGCTTTTGGCGGAGGCTCGGCTTTGGATGCGGGAAAAACCATAGCTTTTATGTCATCTCAGACTCTTGATATTTGGGAGTTTGAAGATATAGGAGACAATTGGAAAAAAGCCGATACTTCAAATATAGCCAAATCCGTCGCCATCCCTACAACTGCAGGAACAGGCTCGGAAGTAGGAAGAGCAACAGTTATAACAGACAGCAAAACTCATGCCAAAAAGATTATATTTCACCCTGCAATGTTGCCATCTATTGTTATACTGGATCCAAACCTTACATACAATCTTCCAAAACATATAACTGCATGGACTGGAATCGATGCACTAGTTCATTCGCTCGAAGCATACTTTTCACCGCTTTTTCATCCGATGGCTGACGGAATAGCACTTGAAAGTATAAGACTCATAAAAGAAAACCTAAAAACAGCATACGACGAACCTCACAATGAAAATGCCAGAGCTTATATGCTCACAGCTGCCATGATGGGCGCAACAGCTTTTCAAAAAGGTTTGGGCTCAGTCCACTCACTTGCCCATACATTAGGTGGACTTTACAATATGCCTCATGGCTTGGCAAACTCTATCATACTTCCTTATGCAATTTATCAAAACAAAAATGCTATAAATGAAAAAGCTGCAAAAATTTGTAGGTATATAGACTTATCCAATCCATCAGTAGAAACTCTTATAAAATTTATCATTGATTTGAGAAAAGATTTGGAGATTCCAAACACTCTAAAAGAAGC
>CAZMKH010000001.1:2468-35291 GCA_964566455.1 uncultured Campylobacteraceae bacterium
TTTTTAATTTCATTTAAAAAATAGTTACCCAAAGCTTCGGCTGCAGCAGATTTGTCTCTGTGCGCCCCCATGATAGGCTCATCTATGATATCATCTATCAAGCCCAACTCTTTTAAATCTTCTGCGGTTATTTTCATAGCTTTTGTAGCTTGTTCCTGTTTTGAGGGGTCATTCCACAATATTGCCGCACACCCTTCAGGAGAAATAACAGAAAATACCGAATATCTCATCATAGCAAGCCTGTCAGCAACACCGACTGCCAAAGCACCGCCGCTTCCACCTTCTCCTATGACAACAGAGATAGAAGGTGTGTTTAATCTGCTAAGCTCCAAAAGATTTCTGGCGATTGCTTCGCTTTGACCTCTCTCTTCGGCACCGATTCCCGGAAATGCACCGGGAGTATCAACCAAAAAAAGTATAGGAAGCCCAAATTTTTCAGCCATTTTGGCAACTCTCAAAGCTTTTCTGTAGCCTTCAGGGTTAGGCATGCCAAAGTTTCTTTTGAGTTTATACCTTGTTCCTCTTCCTTTTTGTTCGCCTATAACTACAACTTTTTCATCACCTATAAATCCGACAAAACAAACAATTGCAGGATCATCTCTAAAAGCCCTGTCACCGTGAATCTCATAATAATCTTTTAAAAGTGCTCTTACATAGTCAAGTGCATAAGGGCGATCAGGATGTCTTGCAAGTTGCAGTTTTTGATAGTCGCTTAGATTTTTGTATGTTTTTGAAACCTCTTTCTCCAACTCTTTTTGAAGAATTTTGACTGCTTCTGTATCATTTTTTATCTTAGCACTTGTTATATCATCATCAAGTTGCTTTATTTTGCTTTCAAAATCTAAGTAAGTTGCCACTCTCTACTCTTCGTAATTTTTAAAAATCAAAACCCCGTTGGTTCCGCCAAAACCAAAAGAGTTACTCATTACAACTTTCAAATCATACTTTCTTGCCTTGTTTGGAACATAGTCAAGGTCACAGTCAGGATCCGGAGTTTCATAGTTTATCGTTGGAGGTATTATACCATCTCTTACAGCCATCAAAGAGATAACAGCCTCTGTTGCACCGGCAGCTCCCAGGCAGTGTCCTATTTGGCCTTTTGTTGAACTTACCAACGGAACATCATCTTTAAAAACACTCTTTATAGCCATAGTTTCATACCAGTCATTATATTTCGTGCTGGTACCATGAGCATTTACATAATCAACCTTTGGATAACCTGCCATCTCAAGAGCTGCTTTCATAGCTCTTGCGGCACCCTCACCTTCAGGAGCGGGGGTTGTTATGTGGTTGGCATCACCGCTCTCACCAAAACCTATAAGCTCGGCATATATTCTGGCTCCTCTTGCTTTGGCTGCTTCCAAAGACTCAAGTACCAACGCACCCGCACCCTCACCTATAACAAAACCGTCTCTATCTTTATCAAAAGGTCTTGAAGCATGTTTTGGATCATCGTTTCTGGTGGAGAGTGCTTTCATGGCGGCAAATCCACCTACTCCTATCTCGCATATTGCAGCTTCAGCTCCAACTACAAGCATTCTGTCAGCTCCACCAAGCATTATAGTCTTGGCTGCTTCGCTGACTGCATGGGTACTTGCAGCACATGCTGTAACTGAAGATAGATTCGGACCTTTAAGTTTATGTTCGATGGATACAAAACCGCCAAGCATATTAACCAAAGCTGAAGGTATAAAAAACGGGGATATTCTTCTTGGTCCTCTTTCATGTGCAGTGATAGCATTTTTTTCTATATTTGTAAGCCCACCGATACCTGAAGCGGCACTGATACCAAATCTTTCACTGTTATACTCTTTAAAACCGGCATCATCCATAGCCTCTTTGGCGGCTTTTAAACCAAGCTGTATAAATCTGTCAGCTTTTTTTACATCTTTTGGATTCATAACTGTTTTAGGGTCAAAGTCGGTAATCTCACCGGCAATCTTTACAGAGTGTTTTTCTGTATCAAACAAACTAATTCTTTTAATACCACATTCTCCATTTACAATGGCCTTAAAAGAACTCTCTTTATCCAACCCTACCGAATTTATCATCCCTAATCCAGTTACAACAACTCTTTTCAAAAAATACCCCTTCATTTAATTTATACCGCATCCGTCAATACAACAGATGCGGTATTTATAAAATTTTTATTTATTGTTTTCTATATATTTTATAGCATCACCAACTGTTACGATAGATTCTGCATCACTGTCAGGAATTTCTATATCAAACTTCTCTTCAAGTGCCATTACAAGCTCAACAACATCAAGTGAATCTGCTCCCAAATCTTCAACAAATTTAGAATCTTCTTTTACTTCATCAGGGTTTACATTAAGCTGCTCTACAACAACCTCTTTAACCTCATCAATTAACGCCATTATATTCTCCTTCAAAAAATTTGTAACATTCTATCAAAAAAAAGATTAAATTACAAAATATTTACATTAACATCCCGCCGTTTACCCTTAATGTTTCTCCTGTTATATACGCCGCACTGTCACTTAGCAAAAATGCTACAGCCTCAGCTACATCTTTAGGCTCTCCAAACTTTTTAAGAGGGATTTTGTCTATATAACTCTGCTTTATCTCATCGCTTAGTTTATCGGTCATATCAGTTGCAATAAATCCGGGAGTTACTGCATTGAACCTGATGCCTCTGCTTGCACCTTCCAGCGCAAAGCTTTTTGTCATAGCAATCAGTCCGCCTTTTGATGCACTGTAGTTTACCTGTCCGGCATTGCCGCTTTCTCCTACTATGGAAGAGATATTTACAATTGAGCCAAATCTTTTTTTATTCATCAGCTTCAAAGCTTCTCTGCATCCTACAAAGGCTGAAGTTAGATTGGCTTCAATAACTTTTGAAAACTCTTCGGTTTTCATTCTGATAGCAAGTTTGTCCAGGGTGATACCTGCATTATTGACAAGATAAGAAAGCTCCCCGTCACTGTCAACTATCACCTTGATACCCTCTTTAAAAGCATCTTCATCAGTTATGTCAAACTTGACAACAGCGGCACTTCCTCCGTTTGAAACAATTTCGTCCATCAATTCATCAGCCGGATTTGGGTCACTTCTGTAATTTATCCATACTTTTAGGCCATAACCTGCCAAAACTAAAGCTATGTCTCTGCCTATACCTCTACTGGCACCCGTAACAAGTACATTTTTTCCACTAAATTTCATAAAACTCCCTTCATTCGTAACTCGTAACTCGTGATTAGTGATTAGTGATTAGGGTTTCTAAATCCTAAATCCTAAATCCTAAATCCTAAAACCTAAAACCTAAAACCTATTTTAAAACAGCGGTTCATCCATCTCTTTTGGAATTTGCAGTCCCATAAGCTTTAAAACCGTTGGGGCTATATTACTTAAGCCTCCGTTTTTTATCTTTTTTACATCTTTGTCCACTACAAAACAAAAAACATCTAAAGTTGTATGGTTTGTTAAAATATTTCCATTTTTATCTTTCATCATTTCCACATTTCCATGGTCACTTGTCAACACAATAGAGTACTCTTTCTCTTTTGACTTTTCTAAAATTCTTCCTATTTCGTTATCAACCGCTTCGACTGCTTTTATGCCTGCTTCATAAACTCCTGTATGGCCTACCATATCACCATTGGCAAAATTGACCACTATAAAGTCATACTCTTCATCCATCGCTTTTAGCACGGCATTGCCTACTTTATGCGCACTCATTCTGGGATGCATATCATATGTTGGAACTTTCGGGCTTGGCACTAACACTCTAGTCTCATTCACCAAAGGCTCTTCAACGCCTCCGTTAAAAAAGAAAGTAACATGAGCATATTTTTCTGTTTCAGCAGTATGAAATTGGTTCAAATCATTTTCGGCTATCACTTCGCCCAGGATATTTTTCGGTTTTTCACTTTTAAAAAGTATGGGAAACGGATACTCTTTGTCATACTCTGTCATGGTTGCAGCATTTACTTTGACATACTTTTCCCTATCAAACTCTTCAAATTTTTCAAAACCTATGGCTTTTGCAATCTCTCTCATCCTGTCGTTTCTAAAATTGGTAAAAATTACTCCGTCATTCTCTTTTAAACCTTCATACCACTTACAGGCAACAGGCTCTATAAATTCATCGGTTATATTTTTTTGGTATGACTCTTTAATATACTCTTCACAGGAGAGCTTTGTTTTTGGTTTTGCCAAAACTATCGCATCATAACCTTTTTTTACCCTGTCCCATCTATTGTCTCTGTCCATTGTATAGTATCTACCTGAAATGGTAGCTATCTTGATATCGTTATCACAGATATCTTCCAACTCTTTTAGATAGTTGATACTTGATCTAGGATCAACATCTCTACCGTCGGTTATCATATGGATATATACTTTTTTCCCTCTGCTTTTAGCTATTTTGGCAAGCGCTACAGTATGCTTTATGTGAGAATGTACTCCTCCATCACTGATGAGTCCTATCAAATGAATATCACCGCTTTTTTGTAAAATATCATTTAAAACAGGGTTTTTTTCGATAGAGCCATCCTCAATGGCTTTTGAAATCTTTACAAGATTTTGATACAAAACTCTACCGCTTCCTATGGTCATATGCCCAACTTCACTGTTGCCCATCTGACCTTCGGGCAAACCTACCGCAAGTCCTGAAGTTTTAACCAAAGAGTATGGAGTATTTTCAAAGAGATAATTGTATGTCGGTTTTATCGCTTCGCAAAAAGCATTGTATTTGCAGGAGTTGTTAAAACCGATACCATCGGTTATAATAAGAACAACTTTTTTATATTTATTTTTATTCACTTTTGCTGCCTTAAACTGTTTTATAGAGATATTTTACTATAATATCCCTTTTAATGTACTTATCTTCTTTAGGATTTATTAATGCTTTATTTAATTTATGAATATCTACATATCAATCTTTTTCATTATATTACACTAAGAGCCGGTATAGCTTTTTTTATAGGTTTTATTTTAACGCTTTACATGATGCCCAAGTTTATAAAATGGGCGGCTTCCCAAAAACTCAATCAGCCTATTTTTGACTTGGCCCCCGGAACTCATCAAAAAAAGGGAGGCACTCCTACAATGGGTGGAGTTGTATTTACCGCTTCGACACTTTTTGCGACACTGCTTACAGTCAAGCTTACAAATATATATGCCATTATAGGGATACTTACCATACTCTTTTTTTCACTCATCGGAGCAAAGGATGACATATCAAAGATAGTAGGCAAAACAAATGACTCGGGGCTAAAGCCAAAAACAAAATTTGCTTTACAAATTCTTTTTTCTTTTATCATATCTTTGATGCTCTATTTATTAACCAACCTCAATCACAGCCTTTATATACCTTTTTACAAATATCCGCTTTTTGATATGTCTGTTTTTGCGATAGCTTTTTGGATGCTTGTTATGATTTCTACAAGCAATGCCGTAAACCTGACTGACGGTTTGGACGGACTTGCAACAGTACCGTCTGTATTTAGCTTTTTAAGTCTTGGTGTTTTTGTTTATATAAGCGGTAATGCGATTCTTAGCAGTCACTTTTTACTCCCAAAAGTCAGTGGTGTGGGTGAAGTATCTATCATTGCGGCAGCTTTTGTAGGCTCGTTAATTGGTTTTTTATGGTACAACTGTCACCCTGCGGAAATTTTTATGGGTGATAGCGGAAGTCTTAGTATCGGTGCTTTTATGGGGTATATGGCAATCATTTCTAAAAATGAGATACTGCTTATCATCATAGGTTTTATTTTCGTACTTGAAACACTTTCAGTGATTCTTCAAGTAGGGAGTTTTAAAACCAGAAAAAAAAGAATTTTTCATATGGCACCTTTACATCACCATTTTGAGATACACGGTTGGGCTGAAAGCAAGATAATAGTTAGGTTTTGGATAATTGCGCTCATTGCCAATATAATTGCACTTATAACTATAAAAATAAGGTAAGAAATGACAGAAATTTCACTTTTTGGATATGGAAAAACCACCAAAGCCATAGTCGACAGGATAAAGAATTGTAAAATTTTTGATGACAGTGTTGAAAAAACTATACAAAAAGATGGACATACTATATATCCTTCATATATGTTCGATCCCGAAAAAAGCTCACTTGAGATACCAAGCCCAGGTATTCCCCCATATAACAAAATGATAAAAAAAGCTAAAAATCTTGTAAGTGATTATGACTTTTTTTTGGGAAATAAAAACAACAGCCTTTCTATCTGGGTAAGCGGAACAAACGGTAAAACAACAACTACAAAAATGCTGGGACATCTTTTGAAAGATAAAGGAGGAGTTACAGGAGGAAATGTAGGTACGCCTCTGGCAGACTTAAAAGAAAGTGATATTTACATACTTGAGACCAGTTCATACACTTTGCACTACACAAACATAGCAAAACCGAACATTTATCTGCTTTTACCTCTTAGTGATGATCATATAAGCTGGCATGGAAGTTTTGAAGAGTATAAAAATGCCAAACTAAAACCTCTGAAATTTTTAAAAGAGGGAGAAGTCATTATCTTGCCAAAAGAGTATGAAAATACTGAAACGAACGGATACAAGATAAGCTACAAAGACGGAAAAGATTTGGCACAGTTTTTTGATATAGATTTAAAAAAAGTAAATTTCAAAGAGCCTTTTTTGCTGGATGCAGTTATGGCTCTTGGAATTACAAAGATACTTTTTGACGAAATTGATTATGACAAGATAAACTCATTCAAGATAGACCCTCACAGACTCGAAGAGATAAAAGACAGTAAAAACAGACTTTGGGTAAATGACTCTAAAGGAACAAATATCCATGCAACTTTGCATGCCATACAAAGATACAAAGATAAAAAGATTTATCTTATTCTCGGCGGTGATGATAAAGGAGCTGATATGTCATCACTTTTTAAAGAGCTTAAGGAGTTAAATGTCATCATTTATGCAACAGGAAGCAATAAAGAGAAGATAGCCGACTTATCAAAAGAGATAAAAAAAGAAATCATAAAATTTGACAATCTAAAAGATATCATTCATGATATTGATAATTTTTTGCAAACAAATGAGGTAGCTCTGCTCTCACCTGCCGCTTCAAGCTTGGATGAATACCCCTCTTATAAAGTCAGAGGTGAGCTTTTTAAAAAATTAGTTTATGAGTTATAGGATTTTAAGTTATTTTTTAAAACTTTTAGCTATAATTTCATTTCCATAATTTGGCCAGATAGCTCAGTCGGTAGAGCAGGTGACTGAAAATCACCGTGTCGGCGGTTCGATTCCGTCTCTGGCCACCACCCATCCATTCAATATTACTTAAAATTTTTCTATTTCCCCCCACTAAAACTTAATTTAAACCAAAAAAGAGTAGAATTTTACAAAATATTCTACAAAGTGAAATTATGGTAAGAAATAGAATCACAGAAGAGACTGCTTTATTTGCAAGTGTGGCAAAATGGTTATTTTATTCGACTATCATAGGATTGGTTGTTGGTGCCGGTGTTTCACTCTTTTTAAAAATAATAGAGTATTTTATTGACAGGCAGGGACTCTTACCTTTTCACTACTATTTTTTACTGCCTTTTGCACTTTTAAGCTCAGTTTATCTTGTCAAAAAATTTGCCCCTGATGCCGAAGGACACGGAACAGAAAAAGTCATACAGGCAATTCATGAAAAAAACGGAAAAATTGATGTTGCAGTAATTCCGGTAAAAGTTTTGGCAACTATCATCACCATAGCTGCAGGGGGCTCAGTAGGTAAAGAAGGACCCAGTGCCCAGATAGGTGCGGGTGTCGCCTCACTGTTTGCCTCTTTTTTAAAATTTAGCGATGAAGACAGAAAGGCTATCGTCATTTGCGGTATCAGTGCGGGTTTTGCCGCAGTTTTCGGTACTCCGATAGCAGGAGCGGTATTTGGTGTGGAAGTTTTGATAGTGGGCTCTATTTTATACAGCGTGCTTTTGCCATCATTTATAGCGGGTTTTGCAGCTTATCTGGTATCTCAGACTATGGGAACTCCATATATTGAATTTCATTTTAATTTTTTTCCAAAATATGGACTTGATGAATTGCTTTTTGCAAAAGTCGTCATTGCAGGTATCTTATTTGGTCTAATATCTGATCTTACCATTACAATTGTTCATGCTATAGGACACTGGGTAAAAAAAGAGCTTGTAATGGGGTATGTAAAAAAAACCTTTATAGGTGGTTTTTTTCTTATAGGGCTTGCTTTGATGTTTGGCGATCAATATCTCGGTCTTGGAATGCAACAAATCGCAAACAGCATAAACAACCCCACAGGAGGCGGGGTTCATTGGTATGACTTTTTTTTAAAAATTATCTTTACTGGTCTCAGCCTTGGTTTTGGAGGAAGCGGAGGAGTTATAACACCTCTGTTTTTTATAGGCTCTACCAGTGGAAATGCCATAGGACATCTTTTAAACGGCAATATACAGTTTTTTGCCGCCATAGGACTTGTCAGTATCATCGCAGGAGCAGCCAATACTCCCATAGCAGCAGCCATTATGGCACTGGAGCTTTTTGGCATCCAGTCAGCTCACTATGCGGCAATATCAGGCATCATTTCATATCTTATAACAGGACACAGAAGTATATACCCATCTCAAATACTTGCTTTTAAAAAGTCTCAATTTTTAGAAGTACCTACGGGTCACGATATGGAGCATACACGAGTAGAAGGTACCAAGTCGGTAACTCTGAACAAACTTAGAGAAAGATGGCAAAAAAACAAGGGACTAAAAGAGACTCCAAAAGAGCCTAAAGAGTAATAGCGTTTCTTATCTCTTTGTAATTTGGAAATATTTTAGCCACTTCTTCCCAAAATAGGTGGGAATGGTTTTTGTGCTTTATGTGAGCCAATTCATGGACAATCACATAGTCTATCTCATTAAACGTCAACTTTGCAAGCATTGTATTGAAAGTCAAAATATCCTTATAAGAGCAGCTGCCCAGTCTTCTTTTCATTTTTCTGAATTTTATCTCTTTTGGAAACAGTGACATTTTTTGACTGTAATATTCAACTCTTAGAGCAATATACTGCTCTAACTCTTTTTTGTAAAATCTTTCTACAGCTTTTTGTGGATTTAAATGAAGTTTGCTGTGATAAAGTATAGTTTTACCGTCAAAGCTTATACTTTCTTTTTTACCTGTTGCGTTCAAAAGTGTATACTTTTGACCATAGAAATATACATGACCTTCATTTTTATAGAGATTGTCTTTTTTTGACTTCAAGGCATTTTTTGCTTTGGCTTTTTCTATCCACTCTTTTTTATCCTCCAAAACCTTTAAAGCCTCTTTTTCCATCTTTTTTGAACTGGTCAATATGACATTGTTATCTTTGTCTACTTTGATATATATATGTTTGATGTTTGGTTTAATGATATGGATATATTTCATAAAATTTACTTTTTTTAGTATAATTATACCATTACCGCTGAAAAAGGAGCTACATTATGGCTGAAAAAGAAAAAAAGAAAAATAACAAAGTACAGATTTGGGTAAAAAAAGAGACTCTTGAATATGAAGAAGAACTTAGAAAGCTTCAAATTGAACTGCTCAAATTTCAAAATCATGTCAAAGACAAAGGTTTAAAATATCTTTTGATATTCGAAGGAAGGGATGCTGCAGGAAAAGGTGGTACCATAAAAAGAGTAACAGAACATCTCAATCCAAGGGGTGCAAGAGTAGTAGCTCTTGAAAAGCCAAACGAAAAAGAAAAAACCCAGTGGTATTTTCAAAGATATGTAGAGCATTTGCCAAGTGCAGGTGAAATAGTACTCTTTGACAGAAGCTGGTACAACAGAGCCATGGTAGAGCCTGTTATGGGATTTTGTACCGAAAGAGAGCATCACAAGTTTTTAAAAGATGCGCCCGATTTTGAAAGAATGATAGTAGAAAGCGGAACAAAAATATTTAAGTTTTATTTTTCCGTCTCAAAAGAGGAACAGGCTAGGAGATTTAAAGCAAGAGAAACAGACCCTTTAAAACAGTATAAATTTTCTCCTGTTGACAGAGAGTCTCAAAAACTTTGGGATGAATACACTTTGGCAAAATTTATGATGCTAAGCTCCACCCATACCGAATACGCCCCCTGGACTATAGTAAAAAGCAATAACAAGAAAAAAGCCAGACTCAATTGCATAAAACATATCTTGAATTTTGTGGATTATCCTGATAAAATTGCACCCGAAGAAATCGAAGTAGACAGAGATATCATCGTCTATGGCAGAGATGAAGCTATCAGAATGGAAAAAAGTTTCAAATTTAAAAGTGAAGCATAAGGAGGGTAAAAATGAGTGACAAGATAAAAATAGTTTGTCCAAACTGTCATAAAGTAAATGCAATTCCGGCAAATAAAGAGATACATAAAGCAAATTGCGGAAATTGTGGACATTCACTGCTTGATACTCATCCCGTGTCGTTGGATGAAAGCACTTTTTCCAAACATATCAACGGTAGTGATATACCTGTAGTGGTTGACTTTTGGGCCGAGTGGTGTGGACCATGCAAAATGATGGCGCCAAATTTTGAAGCAGCAGCTTCGCACTTTCCTCTAAAAGCACAATTTGCCAAAGTAAATACCGAACATTATCCCGCACTTTCAGCACAATTTGGCATAAGAGGCATTCCAACTATCATTATCTTTAAAAACGGTTCTGAAGTACACAGAGTTTCAGGTGCGTTGGATCAAAATTCCATTGTAAATTTAGTAAGTAACTTTGTTTAAAACAAAAACTATTCGGTACATATTTTTATATGTACCGATTTTCATTTTTTTATTCGGCTGTACTACAAAAAATATAACAAATCCCGTAAAAACAGATACGATTGAGCTACAAACTCTCATATCGGCAAACCCTTTGACGCATATAAAAGCCGACTATGATATATTTTGGGGTCATTTTTACACTCCGTGGAGTTTGCAGGATTTTGATATAGATAAGAGTGATGCTTCATGGGCAAACAGAGTTTTTTTATCCGGCAAGTTTTATGCGGAAAACAAACTCCTTTGGAAAAAAAGTGAGATAAAAAATATCATCAAGCAAACAAATTTCCAGGATTTTATGCAAAGACCTTTTTATGCTATCACCACATCAAATGTACAGTTAAGAAACCTGCCCACCAACAAACCTTTCATGAAAAATCCAAAACTTGACGGAGAGGGTTTTGTATTTGATTATCTGCAAAACACAAGACTTCATATCAATACCCCGCTTTTTGTATCTCATGCAAATATGGACGGCTCATGGGCTTTTGTCAAAAATCCCTCCTCTTACGGCTGGATACCTGTGCAAAATATTTATAAAATATCGAAAAAAGAGTTAAAAAAGTGGGAAAATTACCCTAAAATAGTTATCACAAAAGATAAAATGCCCATATATGATACTTCACAAAATTTTCTTCATTATGCAAAAATCGGAGCTTTATTTCCTGTTGTAAAAATTGAAAAAGATTTTTACAAAAGTTTTATATATGACCGTTTGGCAGGAAAAATTTATGTGGAAATACCAAAAGATTTTGCCTCTTTGTTTCCTTTGAAATTTACCAAAAAAAATATCTTTAAAATCACAAAGCAACTCTTACATGAAAAATACGGTTGGGGAGGCTTCTTGGGCAATAGAGACTGCTCGGCTTTAACTCAAGACTACTTTAGAGTATTTGGTATCTGGATACCAAGAAATTCGTCTTTTCAAAACAGAGCAAAAAACAGCATATCACTAAAAGATAAAACTCCGGCCCAAAAAGAGAAAATTATCCAAAAACTTGGCATACCTTTTATAAGTCTTTTGCATTTAAAGGGTCATATTATGTTATATATGGGCAAATACAACGCTAAAGCCTATGTACTGCACAATCTATGGGGTATACATACAAAAAATGACCGTAGATACTTTATAGGAAGAGCCATACTTTCCAACTTGTATCTTGGAGAGCAACTTCCAAATCTTGAAAAAAATTCTCTTCTTATAGACAGAGTTGATAATTTGATACTATATCCTGACGGCATATCTACTGATGGCTTTTAGCTATTTTTAATATCAAATACCCCACCAAACCTGAGAGAAAAGAGCCGAGTAGTATGGCAAGCTTGTCAGCATAATGATATATCTGAGTATCATTATATGCCAACGAATCCACAAAAAGACTCATGGTAAAACCTATACCCGTAAGTACGGCAACCCCGTAAAGCTGAAACCAACTACTGCCTTTTGGCAAACTTGCCCATCCAAGCTTGATAGCTACATAACTAAATCCGAAAACTCCTGCTTGTTTTCCTACAAAAAGTCCAAGCATTATACCCATAGGGACGGTATCTATCATATCTTTTAAGGATATACCTTTCAAGCTGACTCCCGCATTTACAAAAGCAAAAAGCGGGAGTATCAAAAATGCAACCCAATAGTGCAAATCATGCTCCATCTCTTTTGCAATGGAAAATTTACGACCCTCTTTGTCTGTAGAGTTTAAAGGTATAAAAAAAGCAAGAGCCACACCGGCCAAAGTAGCATGAACTCCGGACTTCAAAACACTAACCCAAAGAACTATACCTACCAAAATATATGCTGCTTTTTTCACAACTCCGACTCTGTTCATAACAAACAAAACAACAAGAGAAATAGAAGCAACAGCGATAGATACGGTTGATAAATCAGTGGTATAAAAAAGAGCTATAATGATGATGGCACCAAGGTCATCTATGATAGCCAAAGCCATCAAAAAAAGTTTCAATGATACCGGTACTCTGTTTCCAAGCAGCGAGAGAATACCAAGTGCAAAAGCTATATCGGTAGCAGTCGGTATCGCCCACCCTTTCATAGCGAAAGATTCACTTTGATTTATGAGTATAAATACAACTGCAGGCATTATCATACCGCCCAGTGCAGCGATACCGGGCAGTGCAACTTGCTTGATAGATGAAAGCTGACCTTCCAAAACTTCTCTTTTGACTTCCAAGCCTATCAAAAAGAAAAAAACAGCCATTAATCCGTCATTTACCCACAAAAGAAGCGGCTTTGCTATCTGCAGGCTTCCAAAACGAATCTCAACATGAGTATGAAGAAAATGGTTATACAAATCTGATAAACCACTGTTTTCAAGAATAAGTGCAGCTATAGTTACGATGATAAGCACTATGCCGGCAGTTGACTCTTTTTTGATAAATCCCTCTATCATATTCATCTTTAAACTCCAAGTTTTTTATCTATTTTAACATAAAAATAGACAATATCAAAAGCTTTTTGAGATATTTATACCTATCTGTTTTCTGTCATATTGATACATCAGTATATTTGATGAATTTGTAGTATATGAAGCATTAAGTGAAAGTGTTGCTTTTATCTTATTTATAAAATATGATAAACTTCCGCTGTAGCTTCTTGATATGTCTCTTCTGCTTTTTCCATAAGCCTGCTCAACTCCTTTATAATTTACTCTGCTTGCGCTGAAGCCGACATTGGCATTTAGATTTTGACTAAATGCCTTATAATAATTTAGGTTAACTCCTCTGGCATAGTTTCCATAAGTTTCGGTTTTTGAACTCTCTTCGCCATAATACCCGCCGATACTGACAAAACTAGAGCGGTCCAAAAGTATTCTGCTTGACGGTGAAAAGGTTATACTGTGACTTTTTCTGTCGCTGTTTTTATAATATTTTTTACTTTGATAACTTACTGAAAGATTGAATGATACTTTATTGTTGTATCGATAATTTACCTGTGGGGCTGCACCGATACTTGTCGAGTAGTATTTTTTATCATGTCCGATGATAAGGATATTTCCTATCAACGGCAACGAGTAGGTAAATCTTCCTTTTTTTGTTATCAGGGCAGTTGAGAGTGATATGTTTTTACTATCAAGTGCATCAAGTTTGTTATAGTCTATTACATTTATATCAAAGCTGTTTTGCCAGGCAAGTTTATTTAGCTGCTTGATATAGTTAAAGCCAAAAGAGTATCTAAGCGCAGTATCCGAACTCTCTTTTGCATCCTGCGAAAGAGTGAAAGGAAGATTGTACATTAGTATGGTATCTGTATCAGGTCCTGCATTTGCATTGCTGTCGTACATCCAACCTGCTGCAACTCTTATGCTCCAAAGCTTTGGAATACCCTTGTCTATTGTAGCCAAAAACATATCTATATTGTCTCCGACTTTCTTGGGAGGGTGGGAAGCTTTTACTATAATTTTTTTCAAACAAAAGTGACATTATAATAATTTTTTTATTACATAAATATTAATTCATCGTAAAATATGAAATAAAATATTGATTTTTATCATATTTAGTCAATAAACAGTTGTAAAAATGCTGTATTAAATAATATGTTATAATATTCCTAAAAAATGGTTATTAAAAGGGTGAAATGAAACGACTTGTATTTTTTATTTTTGCATCACTTCTTTTTGCTCATGATGCGCCGTATTCCATCGAAAAATTTCAAGATATCTTAAATGCATCAAAGTTGCAGGCTCCAAAAAGCAGCTTTGATGCACTCTACAGTGTAAAATATGGTAATTTTGCAGACTATTCCAATAAGTACTTTTATCTGCAAGATGGCAAATATATGGTCTTTTTTATGTGTGGCAAAAAGCACAGAAGTGAGCTTCGTATGAAAAAGGAGTGGAAAACAGATACAAAAACAAGTATCAGCCTTCATGCAAGAGTAAAGCTTTTTCCTCTTAATGCCAAAAGAGAGTTTACATTTTTACAAATCCATGCTGACTCCAATCTTAAAAACTCCATCAACAAACCGCTTCTTAGGATAGTATGGAAAAAAACATATCATCATCTCAAGTCTCATATATGGGCAGTCATAAGAATAAGCGCAGACATCAATGAGCAAAATTATGAAAAAATTGACCTGGGGTTGATGCCGGATAAATTTTTTGATGTAAAAATAACCGTAAAAGATAACAAATTAAGTATAAAAGTCGATAATGATTATAAAGTTTCCGGCTTTGATATTTCATACTGGAAAAGATATTACAACTACTTTAAAGCCGGAGTTTATCTGCAGGATGACGGCTGTGCAAAAGTATTGTTTGACAAACTTGATACAAAAGGATTGAAGTGAATATTTCCGTAGTAGGATTGGGATATGTGGGTGCTGTTTGCTCTGCTTGTTTTGCAAACGAAGGACACAATGTCACAGGGATGGATATAGACAGAGTAAAAGTTGATATGATAAATGACGGCAAAGCTCCCATAATTGAAAAAGATTTGGATAAATATATATCAAAAAATGTAAAAGAAAATAGACTTAGAGCCACAACCGACTTAAAAGAAGCTGTTGATAACAGCGATATCACCATCATATCGGTAGGCACTCCTTCAAAGCCAAACGGTGATATTGATTTAACGTATATAAAAGAAGCTGCAAAAGCTATAGGAGAAAAAATAAAACAAAAAGATGCTTTTCACATAGTTTCGATGCGAAGCACAGTCCTTCCAGGAACCGGCAAAAATGTTGTCATTCCTGTTATAGAAGAAGTTTCAGGCAAAAAAGAAGGTATAGATTTTGGATATGTTTCAAATCCGGAATTTTTACGTGAAAGTTCTGCAATATATGACTTTTACAATCCTCCCAAAACCGTCGTAGGAACCGATGATGAAAAAAGTGCATCAGTTTTTAAAGAGCTTTACACTTTTTTAAAAGCTCCATATTTTGAAACAGATATTGAAGTAGCTGAAATGATAAAATATGCGGACAATTCATGGCATGCGGTAAAAGTTACATTTGCCAACGAGATTGGCTTGATATGTAAAAGAGTTGGCATTGATGCTCACAAGGTTATGGATATTTTCTGCGCGGATAGGAAGCTTAACATTTCATCATACTATTTAAAACCGGGGTTTGCTTTTGGCGGGTCATGCCTTCCAAAAGATGTAAAAGCCATAACCTACAAAGCAAAATCATTGGATGAAAACACACAACTTCTAAATTCTTTAATACCAAGCAACCGATATCAAATCGAGAGAGTTTTTTATCATTTTATAAAGCCTCTTAAAAAAAGAAAGGTAGGGATTTTGGGGATTAGCTTCAAAGCAGATACAGATGACTTGAGAGAATCTCCCGTTTTAGAACTTACTGAAATCCTCATAGGAAAAGGATATGAAGTCAAAATATATGACAAAAATATATCGCTCGCCAAAGAAAAAGGAGCCAATAAACTTTTACTTGAAAATGAGCTTCCCCATATCAATGCAAGATTGGAAAATGATTTAAACCGGGTTGTTGACAATAGCGAAATACTAATCATTGGAAACAGTGATGACAAATTTAAATATATTGACTTTTTGTCATATAAAGATAAAACTTTTATAGACTTAATGCGTATCAATTCCGATATATCACATGATAATTATACAGGGATAGCATGGTAGACTTTTGGTTTTTTCTTATATACACCTTGGCTTTGACAGCAATGGGATTTTCTCTGCCTTCAATATATTTTGACCCTTATCAAAAAAAGCTTATATTTGTGCTTGGACTGGTTGGGATATGGAGGTACAGCTGGTTTTTTATAAATATTATCAGAGCTACAATCTACAAAAAGGTTGTTTTTAAAAAAATAAGAAAAATAGAGGAGTCCCACAAAGACGAAATAGACCCTGAACATGTTTTTTTACTTCTTACGACATTTCGTATCGGTACGGATGTTACCATCAGAGTTTACAGGGCTGTTATCGAAGAAGCGATCAGATGCGGGTATAATGTAACGATTATTGCTTCCATTGTTGAAATGTCAGAAGAGAGGTTGATTAGAAAAATTTTTTTACAGCATAAGCCGCCGCCTCGCGTTCGCCTTACTATCTCAAGGATAAAAGGTACAGGAAAAAGAGACGGTCTTTCCATAGGATTTAGAGTTGTAGCCAATGCTTCCGGTATTAATTTGGAAAAAAGTGTTGTTGCCGTTATAGACGGAGACTCTATACTTGGAGAGGACTTGATAAGAAAATGCTCAAGACTTTTTGGTATGAATGAAAATCTTGGAGCACTTACAACTGACGAGGATGCTATCTTAGCCGGAGATGACTTTCCTCACAATGTATATAGACAATGGTATAAACTCCGTTTCGCTCAGCGTAATATCTCTATGAGTTCTATGGCTCTTTCCAATCGTGTTTTAACACTTACCGGAAGAATGTCTATGATAAGAGCAAATATAGTTGCTTCAAAAGATTTTATTGAAACTGTACAAAATGATCATGTAAATCACCCTATACTCGGTAAGTTTAAGTTTTTAACAGGTGATGACAAGTCAAGTTGGTTTGATGTGGTCAAGGAGGGATGGGATATGCTCTATATCCCCGATGTAGTTGTTTATACAGTTGAAGAAATCCCTGACAAAAACTATTTTAAAGGCTCCATTGCTTTAATGCACAGATGGTTTGGTAATCAATACAGAACCAACACAAGAGCACTTAAGCTTTCTCCAAAGACATTTAACTGGTATCCGTGGTATGGACTGATAGATCAAAGAGTAACAATGTGGACCGCTCCTTATGGGCTTTTTATCGCATTGTTTGGCTCTTTAAACTGGGGTATAGAAATCTTTTATGCATATATATGGTGGGTACTTTTCAGCAGACTCATCATGACATATGCATACAGGCTTTCAAGAGAAGAGATATTGCCCTCATGGCCGTTTTTCTTATATTACAATCAAATAGTCGGCTCTTTTGTTAAAATATATATTTGGAACCATTTGTACAAACAGTCATGGACAAGACAGAAAACAAAACTTAAAACAGAAGACAGATTTATTCAATGGTATAGGAAAACTGCCGGCGATACATTAACAATAGTTAAACTTTTATTTTTTATTATTGTTGTAAATGTCTTAGTCCAAAACATTACATTTGATGAAATATGGTCATTTTTTGATATTATCATCTAAAAAGGAATGAGTATGCCTGAAAAAATAGAACCTATCGACAATACTGAAGAAAAATTTTCTCCACAGATTGTACATGAAGCAGAAATAACACGCCAAAATGCCAGATTTAAAATCCCTGCAAAGATGGAAATAGATGGAAAAATATACAAACTAAGAGATTGGTCTTTGACAGGATGTTCTGTCATTGACTTGCCTGAAGAATATATCAAAAAGCATACAACCGCTAAAATGATTTTCAAATTTGACCAGTTTGAAACAATAATCGACAATTTAAAAATAGAGTGCTTATATAAAAAAGAAAATTATATAGGGTGTCGCTTTACAGACCTTACACCACAACAAATGGCAATACTCAATCAAGTCATAACTGCCTATATAAATGGTGATATCATTACGCAGGATGACATCATAACCGCTGTTACCAAAATTCAAATGTATCCTAAAAAGAAAAAAATAGATGAAGTCGAAAAAAAGAAAGCAAAATTGATACTTTTTCTTATTTTTGCAACTCTTGCGATTATAATAATATTTTTATCATATATTCTATACAAAAAAGTATTTATTGTAGAGAGTGTCAATGGATATGTTGATAGCAATATAACTACTTTACGTTCACCCTATTCCTCTTTTATAAAATTTCAAAAAGATTATAAAACTGATCAAAATATTTCAAATGGTGAAACTGTAGCTGTAGCATATCTTGTTGGAGGAGGCATAAGCCGTATTGTCTCTCCGGTTGGCGGCAAGATATTTAAGATTTATTCAAAAAACAACGAATTTATCAATACAGGCGAGCCAATATTGTCCATAATTGACTTGAATGCAACTCAATATATCCATGCAACATTTTACTCCAAAGAGACCAAAAAAATTAAAACAGGCTATATTGTTAAAATAATTTTTAATTCAAATATCTATTACGGAAAAATTGTCAAAGTCCTTTATCCTGAAGATATAAGCATAATAAAAAGCAAACCTAACGGCAATATTTACACTAATCCGAGAAACTTTATCGATGTCATCATTATACCGCTGCAAAAAATTGATAAAAAATATATCGGGAGCAGTGTATATGTAAAACTGGATACTTTTATAAACAAACTTGGATTTATCAATGAGAAAAATACTAATAATTTCTTTACTGCTGTTTTTTGATTTTGCTTTTGCAAAAAACAGTTGCTACTCTATCAAAACAGAAGCAGGTTTGTTTACACCCATATATCCTTACAATATATTTTCACAAAGAACATGCAAATTGATAGAACTTCCTTTAAAGTTTTTTGGAAATGAAGCTTTTATAGGATGTTATAAAACAAAAAAAGAGGTATATAAAAGATATAATTTTTTAAAAAGAGTGGTTTTTCATTTTAAAAATGAAAAAATTGTAAAAATTACTCCTGTGCAATATACAAATTTTATTATTTTTCCATATTTTACAAAAAGTACTCAAAAAAAACTAACAAAATACAAAAAAGAGTTTTTATCAAAATTGGATAATTTAACACCGAAAAAACTTGTTAAAAAAATTCCAAAGTACTTTTACGGAAACGGCATAGAGGTAAAAAATATTGACAGTATATCTTTGCTTCCCATACCTAATATATTTGCTTATTATAAGTATTATAAAAAGCATCATTTGTCAAAAAAAATGATAATTTTATATAACGGTATTTATTCACTAAATGATATACACAAAAAATTTCCAAATATAATCAAAAAAATATCTAACAAAATATTCTTGCTAAAAGCACCAATATACATCTCAAAAACAGCATCTTTAGTGATAAAAAATTCAAAAGTTCTGCTTGAAAGCAAACCAAAACCTGTATTTATACTATATCACGGAAATCTTTATATAAACAATTCAAACTTTATAACTTATGATGCAAAAACAAAAAGTTATGCAAAAAGAGAGAAAATCAAAGAAGAGGAAATCTTACTGGTAGGCAAACAAAAGCCTAGACCATATTTTTTGGGACTTTCAAACTCTTATACTCTCTTTTTAAATTCAACTTTCAAAGGGCTTGGTTTTCATGACGGTGTATCAACTTTTGGAATTTCTCTTGCACAGCTTCCTACTTCCATAATGCATGTCTCTAATATTTTAAATTTTTTAAGAGCAAAAAAACCAAAAGGCACATATGTCGGAAATGAAATATATGATTCTATGATGGGTTTTTACTGTGCAAATGCAAAAAATGTAAATATAGTGGGAAATTATATGCATGATAATGTAGTTTACAACATTGACCCGCATGATTATTCAAAAAATATTTTAATTGCAAGAAATCTTTTAAGCAATGCTCGTCATGCTCATGGTGTTATAATTTCAAGAGGAGTTACAAAGACATTCATAGCACAAAATATATCTATCAAGAACCACTCCAACGGCATTATGCTTGATAGAATGTCTCTTGACAACACGATTTATGACAACCTTACTTTTGCCAACGGGTATTCCGGCATATCTTTTCAAGAGAGTGACAATAATATCATAGAAAAAAATATAGCAGCATATAACTTAATAGATGGAATTATTCTCAGAAACTCGCTTAATGTACTTGTTAAAAATAATAAAATTTTTAAAAACGGAAAAAACGGTATCGAAATTATGAGTAAAAATATAGATGATACCATTTATCGTGACTTTAAAAGAGACCCTTATCATAAAGCTGCATCTTGTATAATCACCAAAAATAGTATAAAAGATAATTATTTCAACCAAATTACCGTTAAAAACAGGGCTGCTATCAAGTTTTACAATAACTATTTCAATAAAAAAAACATTAATTTATTTGGAGATGATTTATCACTCTTTACAGATAAAATTATAAATAATGATTACAACTTTAAATTGTATGGAATAGGAAACAGATTTCACGCAGTAAGTATAGACGAGCTTAAAATAAGAGATACTTTTTATGATATTTTTTCTGATTTGTCATACTATAATGATACCGGCGGTTTGAGTTTGGCAGAAATTTACAGGCTCTTAAATATGTATAACCTAGTAAAAAATGAGTTAAAAAGAGAATCATCAAATCTGGTTGCAAAAGCTCTTGATGCTTATGCTTTTTATCAATTGAAATCAAGCAAAAACAGAAAAAATGTTATTAAATATTTGAGTTACATTATCGAATCAGCCGTTATGCAAAATAAAAGTGCCACCCTATCTGTTAGTGAAATAAAATATGTTTTACCGATAAGTAAAAAAAATATTCAAGAAGCTTTTAAGATGGCAAGAAACCGAATGAAAAAGGGTGAGATTTTTGACAATGAAGATAAAAAAGGAAAGGTTGCCTGTCAATTTTCAAAATTTTCAAAAAAAGTTATCAAATCATACATAGATATATTTATGTATAAATATAAAAAGAGCAAAGCAAAAGATATTTTAGAGTATTTTAACATTTTAAACAAAGACTTTTCGCTGATGCCTCCAAATATTTTCAAAAAAATGCAAGAGATTTACAAAGAAAAAAACAGTCCCAAAATAAGATATTATCATTTTATCAAATACAAACTAAACAAAATGAAACAAGACAGACTGTGCAAAAGATATTTGATAAAAAATAAATATTTTCAAAAAGAAGCCAAAGATATACTAAAAAATGATTTACAAAAAAATTTTTACAGATACAAACCTCTTTTTGAGCATTATCTGTCACTAATAAACAGGCATAGAAACAAAAAACTTAATTTTGAACAAATCCTAAATATTTTAAATATACAAGGCAGGAAATGAAAAAGGTATTACTGATTTTTTTACTGACAACTTCAGTCCTGTTTGCCAAAACATGTATTATTGCATACAGTGCGATAAAAATACCTCTTTTTCAAAAAGAAAAATTTCAAACCATATTTAAAGATAAAGCAATAATTGAAAAACAAAAAAAATATGCAGTCTTAAAACTTGGACCTTTTGATTTTATAAACAACACCAAAACAATGCTCACAAAAGTAAAAAAAGATTATAAAGATGCTTTCATTGTCAACTGCCAAAACAGTTTTCACAAAAAGAAGAAAAAGATACAATACAATAATTTATCAATGCTGACTCCATGTCGAAAAAATTGTAAAAATTTTTCTTGCAAAGAGTGCAACAACAAGCATTATTCATGGGAAATCAACAAGTCAACCATAAAAAAGTCTGTCAAGTTAAATATCAAGCCACTTATTGCATTTCCCAAAAAAACAAACTCCTATAAAGAAAACAACGAAACAAATAATACCCGTTTAACATCATTTATCCGTTTTTATCTAAATGGAAATTTTACATATATACTTGGTCAACAGCCGATTAATTCAAATCGTCTCAGAGGAGATTATGAAAATACAAAAGTTGGTTTGCAGTATGGGTATTTTACCGATAACTGGAAATTTTATACTGATGACAGGATAATTTTATACAGAAAACATAAAAACCATACAACAAACAGTTCAATTGATTTGGATATCAAAGAGCTTTATTTGCAAAGTTACGGACTTTTTGATAATAGATTAAATGTCTTGATAGGAAGAAAACAACTTTTTGATGCAAGGTCGTGGTGGATCGACAAACCAATGGATGTGGCAGGTATTTTTAATCTCCATGACCTTTACCGATATGAAATCTACGCTGGAGGCAGACTGAACAATTCTACACTTTTTTCAGATGATACATCTCTTGAAACAAATCTAAAACATACAAAATTTATAATGGCACATTTTGATGATGAGTGGTATTATCTCAATCATGCAAGCTTTTTTGCTCTTAAAGAAAAAACTGACCTTCATTCAAACAAAAAAGATATGCATTGGTTTGGAGCACGTCTTTTTGGTGATAAATATATAGATGAAAAAGACAAAATAAGATACTGGGCCGATACAGGAGTCAACAACGGAGAATATAATAATCAATCAAAAAGAGGTTTTGCCTATGACATAGGGGCAATTTATAAAAAAGATGTAAATTACTCTTTTGGTTTGTCATTTGCTTATGGCTCAAAAGAATACAAACAACCTATATTTGCCGATAACAAATCAAATTTTTTACAAAATGATATAAAATTTAGATATTACGGTGAATTTCTAGACCCTGAACTTACAAATATCTCCATTTTGTCTATATATGGCACATATAAACCATCCACTGAAAAAACATATATTTTAGCCCTGCACAATTACAGACAAAATTCATTATCAGATATGCTACGTACCACAAGCTATATTATACCTACGAACAATATACAAAAAAATATAGGCCAGGAGATAGATTTGCTATACCAGTATCAGCTATCTTTACGATATAAATATAAAATTACTTTTTCATATTTTAAAGGCGGCAGTGCCTTCAATCAAGTAGCTGAAAAAAAGGATGGATTGTATGCGAAATTCAATTTTACTTACTATTGGTAGTATTTTTTTATTATTTGGCTGTGCCAATCTCGATGTTGCCAAAAAAGCCTATCAAAAAGGTGACTACAATACCTCCATTTCCATATATAACCAATGGGCAAAAAGAGGTTTTCCAAAGGCCCAGCTAAAACTGGCCGAGATGGCGAACAGTGGAGTTATCAAAGCTTCACCCAAGTATATCATAAGCAATGCATTGTCAGCTTACAAAAAAGGATATAAAAAAGCAGCCAATATTATTTTTTACAATTATTACAAAATCGGAAACTTTAAAAAAGCAGGCTACTGGTTTGAAAAAGTAATTTTTGATACCATGGATTTGAAAACCTGTGAGGCATATTTGGCTTTTTTACAAACTCATATCGATAATTTTAAGTTACAGCAGCGATATTTAAAATCCATAGAAACATATGCGATAAAATCCAATAATCCAAAAATACTTTATGCCCTGGGAAAATTTTATGAAGAGGGTATATTTATAAATTTTCAAAAAAGTAAAAAATATTATAAGCTCTCTTATCAAAGCAGTTTTATGCCTGCAGGCATAAAACTGGGTCTTTTATATATTTACAAATTAAACAAACCCGAAAAAGGTATAGAAATTTTAAAAAAACTTTCCAATCAGGACAATGGTACGAGTGCATACAATATTGCATTATATCTCTTAAATCGGATGAATCAAGAGCTACAAAAACTTAACACACCTTGTATATCTTTTAATTTTAAAACACCAAAAGAGTTTTTTGTAAGAAAAATCAAAGCAGAAATTTTTCAAAGAAAATTTCTCAAAAAAAATGTTCTTCCATGGCTTTTGTATGCATACAAAAGAGGATATATCGCAGGAAAGCTAAAGCTTATCTCTTTGGATACTAAAGCAAAAAATTTTAATAAAAAAAATAACCTCTCAGGTATGAGTCTAAATGAAGCTATCAGTTTTCTTGAACAATTAAATCTTTTTAGGGCAAAAATGATTTTAGCAAGTATCTATGAGAATTATCCCAACTTGCATCAATTAACAAGAGCAAAAATAATTTACGAAGAGTATGAGAATATAAACAAATTGGATGCCTACTGGCATTTATATCAGTTTTATAAAAGATTTTATCAAAACGGTAAAACAAAAAATTATTATCTAAACTATCTTATTTCACATAATTTTGCACCTGCAAAAATAGAAAAAGCATATTTTGATATCTTAAACAAAAAAAATATAGAAAAAAATATGAGTATATTAAAATTTTATACTGAACAAAAAAATATCTTAGCTCTTACATATTTAGCTTCCATATATGCCTCAGAAAATAATATAAAAGAAAACAGTCTGGCACTACACAAGCTATGCAGGCTGACATCTCCTCTAAATTCATCGCTGGATATGAAAATAGCAAAATTTTATCTCAAAGAAAACAAATTGACAAAAAGTGCTACAGTATACCAGTACTATGCCAAAGAGTTTCCAAATGCCGCATACTCACTTTCAAAAATCTATAAAACTTTTAATGAATGTAAAAAATATCTATACTGGCTTGAAACCGCAAAAAACAACGGTCTTAAACAGGCAGAACTTGAGCATGCCAAACTTATTTTAAAAGGTAAAATAGACGGGAATACATCAAAAGCTATCTCAATCATAAAACAATATACACTAAATAACGACCCTGTTTCTCTACTGTTTTTGGGCAACATATATAAAAATGGTATAGCAGTCAAATTTGATCCCAAAAAAGCTGAAAAATACTATAAAAAAGCAATAAAACTGGGATATGACAAAGCGTATATAAATTTGGCCGGATTATATAGAATGTTAAATATCAATGGAGAATATGATAATAAAATTTTAAAAATTTATGAAAAGTTAATCGAAAAAACCAATGATGATACTATAAGGCTTGAAATTGCACAGTTTTTATTCAGCAATAAAAAATACAAAAAAGCTTTAAGATATATCGAACAAAACAGATTGTACCGATATGACAAAGGAAAATATTTGTATTACAAATTAACAGGCAAAAAAATCAACTTTGGGAAAATTACAACTACAAGCGATCCAAGATTGATTTTGTTAAATGCAAAATTTTTACAAAACAGGGATAGAAAAAAAGCACTTTATTATGCATTTGTTTCTGCTCTTTACAATACAAAAGGGAGTAGTGAATTCATTGTGAGACAATTAAAATTTTTCTCTCCAAAAACTGTAAGAAAAATTTATAAACAAGCAAAAGAAGACTTTAAAAAGGGTAAAAAGTGAAAAATATTATTTTAAGCGGTGGAAACGGTACAAGACTTTGGCCGGTAAGCAGAGAAAATATGCCAAAACAGTTTCTTAAAATGTTTGATGATAAATCTTTATATCAACTTACACTTATACGCAATAAAAACTATTGTGAAGAAAGTATTGTAGTTACAAATGCAAAAAACTTTTTTATTGCTCAGGACCAGACAGAAGAGTTGGAAGTAGACAAAAAGCCTTTTTTTATAGTTGAGCCGATAGGTAGAAATACAGCTGCAGCTATAGCATTTGGTGCATTTGCTTCAACTAAAGATGAAATACTTTTCGTAACTCCGTCAGACCATTTAATCAAAAGTGACAAAAACTACGAAGATATGATTTATTTTGGGAAAGAGGCCGCAAAGGACGGCTATTTGATTACTTTTGGTATAACACCGACAAAACCTGAAACAGGTTATGGATACATAAAGACAAAAACCGGTAAGAAAATAATGGATGTTTTATCATTTTGTGAAAAACCGTCTTTGGAAAAAGCAAAAAAATATATTGAATTAAATCAAAACAATATGAAAGAAAAATATCTGTGGAACAGTGGAATGTTTATGTTTAAAGCAGGGATTTATCTTGATGAACTAAAAAAACATTCACCTGATATTTATGAAATGTCAAAAGCGGCATTTGACAATGCGATAAAAAATGATTTTTTACGTTTAAAAACAGATGACATGACAAATATACCTGATATTAGTGTAGATTATGCAGTTATGGAAAAAAGCAGAAAAATAAAACTGGTTAAAGCAGATATCAACTGGAATGATGTGGGAAGCTTTGATTCACTTGATGAAGTATTTGAAAAAGATGAAAACAATAACACTAAAAATAAAAATTTAACTACTTACAAATCACATAACAACTTTGTTTTCGGTCGCTACAAAACAATAGCTTTAAATGAAGTAAATAATTTAATTGTCATAGATACTCCATCTGCACTTCTTGTCAGTAAAAAAGGCAAATCTCAACAAATCAAAGATATAGTAAAAATCCTCAAAGAGAAAAACCCAGAATCAGTTAAATATGGAAGAACTGTTTACAGACCATGGGGGAAGTATACAAACTTACATACCGATAAACGCTTTAAAGTCAAAACCATAGTGGTAAATCCAGGTAAGCGCCTATCTCTTCAAAAACATCTTCATAGAAGTGAACATTGGGTTGTAGTAAAAGGAGTAGCACTTGTAAGAATTGATGAAAAAGAGTTTTTGTTAAATGTTAACGAATCCACCTACATACCGATAGGCATAAAGCATAGACTGTCAAACCTTGGGCATATCCCTTTGGAAATAGTAGAGGTTCAAGTTGGAGAATATTTGGGAGAAGATGATATAATTCGTTTTGAAGATGATTTTGAAAGAGTGCCGTGAAATTTAAATTGTATAGAAATGTAAGTAATGAGCATAAAAACATATTCATGCCATACTAACCTCTTATGAAAAATAGTAAAAATCAAAAACTATCATACATTTATGCTCTTAGTGCTGTACTTCTTTGGTCCAGTGTGGCTACAGCTTTTAAGATTGCTCTTAAGTCATTAAGCCCCTTGGAATTGCTGTTTTATTCTTCTTTAACGGCATTGGTTTTTCTTGCTTCAATGCTTATCATACAAGGAAAAATATATGAAACTTTCAAATATTTTCAAAAGCATATCACTCTTATAGTGATACTGGGTTTTATAAATCCCTTTATATATTATCTTACACTTTTTAAAGCTTACGACCTGCTGCCGGCCCAGGAAGCTCAAGCCATTAACTATACCTGGGCATTGATGCTCTCATATCTAAGTGTCATTTTTTTAAAACAGAGGCTTTCAAGATATGATGTTATAGCCGGTTTTATAGCATATTTTGGGGTTCTTGTCATTGCTACCAAAGGAGATATAACTTCACTTCATTTTTCAAACAACCTTGGGCTTTTTTTGGCACTTTTGAGCACGATACTTTGGTCGTTTTACTGGATATTCAATACCAAGATAAAAGCTGATCCTGTTATCTCTTTATTTAGTAATTTTTTAGTGGGAGTGGTTTTTATATCACTATATTTTGTTTCAACACAAACTTTTCACATGCCGACTTTAAACGGGGTATTATCCACCATATATATAGGTTTGTTTGAAATGGGCATAACTTTCATACTATGGCTCAAAGCATTGAAATATAGTGAAAATACAAGCAAAACCGCCAATTTGATATTTTTATCACCTATTTTATCTTTGGTTTTTATCCACTATATAGTGGGCGAAACCATAGAGACTTCTACCATTGTAGCTCTAGTGTTTATACTTTCCGGACTCTCTTTGCAAAAACTCAAATCTAAAACCTAATATGATATAATTCTTCCAAAAAAAGGTAATTTGATGGATAAAATATTTAAGTGTATAGATGGGTATCTAAAAGATTTGGAAAGTGATATATTAAGTATAGTAAGCGACCAATCCATTCCTCTAACCAAAAAAAATCAACTTATGGAGCCTATTGCGGACCAAAAAAAGATACTAACCTATACAAAAGAGGCACTTTTAAAGATAAAAAATAAAAAATATGAAGCCAAATGCGGCATGAGTGAGCTTTCCTAATCAAAATTATGCTATAATTATTTCTTATGATTTTGAGAACGAGGAACAGAGAATGAAACTGACTGAAAAAGAGATGCTTGTAACTATGCTGGAAATGCAACAAACTTTAAATGATGAAACAAACGGAGAGGGCTGGGAAAGCGGATACAACAAATACGGAAAGATAATAAGCTGGAAAAGATGTATATATATGGAGTGTGCAGAACTCATTGACAGCTTTGCATGGAAACACTGGAAAAATATAAATGCAGATCCAAACTGGCAAAATATCCATATAGAAGTGATAGATATCTGGCATTTTGTTATGAGTCTTGCGCTTGAGCAGTACCACAATCAAAAACTAGGTACCATAAAAGAGATAGCTGATTTTATCATGGACAATAAAAGTTTTAAAATGTTTTGTAAAGAACCGGGTAATATAAAAAATGCCGAACAAATGGAAATCATCAATCAAATAGAAAGAATCATACATGTAACTTCAGGAACATACAGTGATACATTTGAGAAAATCATAAGTGAATACTTTACAGTAGCTCATAACTGCGGATTAAATCTTGACTCATTATATAAAGTATATATCGGTAAAAATGTACTAAACGGCTTCAGACAGGATAACGGATACAAAGAGGGTAGTTATAAAAAAATGTGGGGCGATGTAGAAGATAATGTTATTTTAAACAAAATAATGCAAAACAATGCTTCAATAACCCCGAAAGAGTTATACAATTCACTTGAAAAAGAGTATAAAAAGATATCATGAATCTATTGGGAAGAAGTATAAAGGATTTTTTGACTTTAAGATTTTTGCTTCTTTCAACACTGCCGTTTTTGATCTCTTTTTTGATATTTGGCTCACTCTTTTTATACAGCGGCAGTGAGTTCATAGACTTTTTAAATAATACCGCAAACGGAAGCAACTTTGCCGATATAGACCCCCAGGCTCATCCGGTAATCAACTATATACTTACTTTGGCATTTGTAAAATGGGCTCTTGTTACATTTTTTTATCTTTTCGGTACTTTTTTGATGCTTCTTATATCCATCATTATCGGTGTCATAGTTGTAGGATTTTTTACACCCTATATAGTTAAGATTATTCACAAAAAGTACTATCCAAACTTTCAAAGAGATGAGATAAGCTTTGCAAAAGTTTTATGGATGTATATAAAAGTATTTTTTATATTTCTGTTTTTATCTTTTGTGGCTATTCCTCTTTTGATAGTGCCGGGAGTCAATCTTTTTATATTCAATATCCCTTTTTACTACCTTTTTCACAATCTCCTGGTCATAGATGTAGGCTCAAACATAGAAAATGTCCAAAGATTTAAACTTATAACAGAAAAATTCAAAAAAGAGTTTATCAGTGCTACCTTTATATCTTATGTACTGTCACTTCTGCCTGTCATAGGACTTTTTTTGCAACCTCTTTTTGTAATATTTCTAACTCATCTGTTTTTTGAAAAATCCAAAGAAACAACCCTCAATCCCAATTCCTAAATCCTTCCTTCCGTAATTCCTTCAAATATTTTAGCACTTAGCTCTATTCTCTCTTTGAAGCTTTTTTTCAAAGCCCTCTCTTTTTTGGTATGGTCTCCATCACCAAAAGGTCCAAAACCGTCAAGCACAACAGTTCCTGCCGATGCTACAACATTCGCGTCACTTACACCGCCTCTTTTTTCTGTTTTCAGTTTGACATGACAATAATCTTCAATATTTTTTATAAAATCCTTCTGCTCATGGCTTGGCTGCATTACATCTCTTTGGATACCTCCGCTTAAGAGTGACTTACTTCCCTTTACATAAGATGTATTTACTATCTCGTCAATTTTTTTTAAAACTCTGTCTCTTTCATTCGTTGAAGTATATCTGGCTTCAAAGGTAAGTTTTGCGTAAGGAGAAATAGTGTTGGCTCCCACACCTCCTTCTATTTTTCCGACATTGAGCGTTGTACCTTTGTCCAAATCAGTAAGTTTTATAAGTTCTTGAAGTTTATAACTGGCTTCTAAGTTTGCATCTATGCCAAGAGCATAATTATTGCCGGCATGAGCAGGTTTACCTTTTATATCTATAAAAAATGTTCCTGCTCCTTTTCTTTGTACTACTACTTCCATATCTCTTCCCGCAGCCTCATAAACAAGGGCATAATCATAATCTTTGGCAACTTTGGCAGTAACAAACTTGGAATCATTGCTTCCGTCCTCTTCATCACTGACAAGTAAAAAATCAATATTTTCTATCTTGCCGTATTTGAAAAAATGCTCTCTTAATGCCTCGATGGCGACTATATTTCCGCCTTTCATATCGCAAACTCCGGGACCGTAAACCCACTCTTCATCTTCACTGAAACCTTCAAATGAACCTTCTGGAAATACCGTATCCATGTGTCCTAAAAGCAAAAGTTTTTTTCCCTCTTTTTTGGGCGAAGTAAAAAGTATGTGATTTCCTATATGCTCTCTTTCAAAGATTTTATATTCAAATCCCAAAGGTATCATCTTGGTAATATATATTTCACCGTTTTTATCAACTCCTGCTTTATTGCCGGTATATGAGTTTATTTCAACAAGCTGTTTTAACTCTTTTAAAAATTTCATCAATCCCTCCTGTATGCTCACAACTAAGCAGATATTATACTGCTTTTTTGTATAATAGTTGATTAATTTTCAAGGGAAAGTCATGAATAAAACCGTAGGTATTTGGATGTATCAAAACGGCGGTGGTGACAAGATAGAGCAGAAACTTGTATCCAAACTAAAAGAGAGAGGCATAGACTCAAAAACCGGACTAAACCTCAGAAATGCCATAGTCAAGGATGATAAAGTTATTATAGATGACTTAGTGTTGAATGATTTGGACCTCTTTTTTACTTACAATGCCGGAGAACAAACCCAGTATCAAGTATATCTCTATAAAACTCTCAACAGAGTCATACCTTTTATCAACTCTTATGAAGCCTTTGAACTTACTGAAGATAAATTTCAAACAACATTTACTTTGAAATTAAACAGCATACCCACAACGGAATTTAGACTTTGCCACAGAGATGATGAAAAATTTTTAAGAGAGTTTATAAAAGAGTGGAAAAGAATGGTCTACAAACCGGTTGACGGTTGGGGAGGAATAGGACTTACCAAAATAGAAAACGAAGCTACTCTGGATGTTTTGATGCCATTTTTAAATCAGGCGGATTTGAGATTTTTATATCTTGAAAAATTTATTGATTATGACAATACCGACTTTAGAGTAGATATAGTTGACGGTGAATTTATCGCCTGTTATGGAAGAAAGGCCAGAAAGGGTGACTGGAAAACCAATGTAACAAGCGGAGGAAGTGTATTTTTAAGAGAGGCTGATGACAAACTTATAGAGTTGGCAAAAAAAGCTGCCAAAGTTACCGGACTGGACATTGCGGGAGTTGATATCATTTACGACAGAGAAAAAGAGGAGTATGTAGTTTTGGAGGTAAACGGCATACCTGCCTTTGCCACACCCGAACAGGAAAAAATGGGACTAAATTTTAATGATAAAAAGATAGATAAGATCGTTGAACTCATAGAAAGAAAAATAAAGGAAAAATAATGGCTAAGAAAAAGTTACCAAAGCTTGGGTTTTTGTATTTGGATTATGTTTTGAGATTTTTTGACCACTCAAATTTCAAAGGGTGGCCGGATAAAATAGAAACTGTCACATATCACTGGAAAAATGATAAAGACAGATTTATCAAAGAGGTAAAAAAGAAAAAAATTGATGTACTCATAGGAAATATCCCCGCAACAGCTTATGAAACTTTCAGGGAAATAGCAAGAGAATTGCCTCATGTTAGATTTATCCCCTCTTTGGATACTCAGTTTTCCAACAAATCAAAAGAGAATGTTACGAGATTTGCCTGGAAGTATAACCTGCCCATACCAAAAACTTATATATTTTATGACAGAAAAAAGGGGTATGAATTTCTAAAAAAGACAAAATATCCAAAAATTGTCAAAAGAAGCTACGGTCCTTCAAATTATGGGGGATATTTTGTGCATAAAGTTGACAGTAAAAAAGAGGCTATAAAACTTTTTGATGAAAAAAAGTATCATCCCATGTACCTACAGGATTTTGTACCTATGGAAGCAGATATCAGAGTTATGCTTATAGGTCATAAACCTGTTTGTGCTTTTTGGAGAAGACCACCCAAAGGACACTGGCTGACCAATACAAGTCAAGGCGGAAGTATGGATTATCAGGATGTACCGAAGTCTGTTCTTGATTTGGCTGTCAAAACAAGCAAAGCTGCCAATGCAGAGTATTGGGCCTGTGATATCGCTTACGGGAAAGACGGCAAAGTTCGCATCTTAGAGTGCGCTACTGCGTTTGCCGCATTTCCATATATCAGAGACTGGATAGGAGAGTATCTTATGTGGAGTTTGAGTGGTGGTAAAATGAGAAAGCCTCATATCCCTATGTTTAACTGGGAAGAGTTAGGCAAAATCGACTCCTCACTTCTTAGGACCATGAGACACATAACTTTCGGGGAGTACAGGAAAAGTTTTGACGGTGCATATTTTGGCAAAAAGAAAAAAGTATACGGCAAAGAGAAGGTTTACATACACAAGCTTGATGAAAAGTATCCTATGCTTGATGTAAAACCGAAAAATTATGAAGAGTGGCCTAGTGAAATATGGAATTTTCAGGACAAATTTGCACTAAAAAG
>CAZMKH010000002.1:0-19825 GCA_964566455.1 uncultured Campylobacteraceae bacterium
GCTTCAGCAGTGGTTGCTGAGCAGGAAGGTAGATATGATGATTATGGTGATACAAAAGTAAACTGGTATAATCTTGCTGATTCAGATATGAATGACTCTACTGCTGATATTACCCACAGAGGAAATCTCTTTAAAAAGGTAAATGATGCACAAACCGTACTAGCAAAAGTTGCTAAAAAAGTTAAGAGTTTAAAGATAGAAGGCTTTACGATTCTAAATTCAAACGGAGCTTTTAGTTATCAAGACGGATTATACTTTAACCCTGTTATAATAGTTGGAAAAGCCAGTGATCCACAAAGTGGCGTCAAGTATCCTACTGACCATCCGGGAGAAGATATCCCAGGAAAGCCAGATAAAAACGATTTTTGGATATTCAATCCTTCACCAGTTGATTTAAACATAACCAATTCCCATGATCCGGATATAAATCCAACTGTTGTAGAAGCCGGAACTATAGAGCTTATAGATGTCAATGGAACTGCTCAGGTAAACAAAGCAAATGTTTATTATACAGGTGCGTCAAATAGCCCGACAACTGAATATCACTTTTATACAAACGGATTATAACAGTAGATGAAAAAATCAGCCTTTACGATGATAGAGCTTATCTTTGTCATCGTTATCATAGGCATACTTGCTTCTGTAGCTATTCCCAAATTTTTGGGAGTTAAAGACAATGCAAAAAAAACTGCCGAGATCGCTACGATGTCGGCAGTTGCTACTGCCATAGACGGAGCTCACGGAGAGTGGAGTATCAACGAGGGTGATTTTACATGGGGTAACAACCAAGACAGCAGTATCCATCCTCTAAACAGTGTCGGATACCCTGATAATTTATCCACGAATGGACAAACTTTCGGAGCACTTCTAAGGTCTACTACAAATAGTGATAAATTTCAAAAAGTTTATGAAAACAACAGCAGTGATTTTATTTATTCCATTTTTACCGGACCTGCTTCAAATGCAAAAAATGGTGTAAAGTATGATAAAAATGCAAAAAACAGTGATATTCCAGGAAGACCTGATAGAAATGACTACTGGATATATGCTTCATACACAAATCCGAACAAAACCTGCAAAGAGACATACAGCAACAAAGTACTTCATTCAGGAGATATTCTCCTCATAGATGTAAACGGAACAACTCCGACAAACTACAGCAACATATCCGTAACCTGCAACTAATCCACTAATCACGAGTTACGAATTACTAAATATTGGTTATCTTATGAATGATCCACAGACCCACACCAAGCACAATGGTGCTAAATACAACCACTACAATAGTACCTGTTTGCAAGTCGCTCATACCATCATCCTCCAACCGCTCCAGCAAGTGACCACATAGGTAAAAATATACCAAGTCCCAAAAGCAGCACAAAGCCTGCGATCCCGGCTATAAGTATGGGCTCTATCATAGTTGAAACATTATCTACAAGATTTTGAAACTTGTTTTTATAATAGATGGATACTTTATCAAGCATTTTTCCAAGTGAGCCGCTGGTCTCTCCGGCTTCTATCATTTGGGTTACAATATTGTCAAACTGACCCGTTTGTATAAAACCGTTTGTCAAAGAGTTGCCCTCTTCTATACTTTGAGAGATTCCTTCAAGTTTCTCTTTTAGATACCTATTGTCCACAACGCTTATGGCAGTCTTCAAAGCGTCTATGATGGGAAGACCGGAAGATATGAGTCTATCAAATATATAAACAAATCTTCCAACCATGGATAGATATATAACGCTTCCTACTATATAGACTTTTAGCATCACTCTGTCAACAAATCTGTGAAAATCATCATTTTTTTTGTAAACTCTGTTAAGTACACCAAATATCAAAACAGCCCCACCCAATATATACAAACTATAATCTCTTATAGCCTCCTCTATCCAGATAAGAAGCCTGGTAGGAAATGGAAGCTGGGCTTGAAATTCATTGAATATATCCATGAACTGTGGAATTACCAAAACAACAACGAGACTGAATGATATTATCATGGCTACTATCACCAAAAGAGGATATCTTGTAGCTTTTTTAAGTTTCATTCTATTGTCATAAATCTCCTGCAAAAAGTCTGCTAGTTTGTTTATGGATTCTGAGAGCAATCCTATCTTTTCTCCAAGCTCTACCATTACGATGGAGAGTTTCCCGACTTCATCTTCATATCTTTTAAGTGAGTCGGAAAGATTTGCACCTGATTCTATATCCCTATAAAGCTCTTCAAATATCTCTTTTACTCTTTTATTGTCACATGTTCTTATGACGGTTTTAAGTGTTGTATTGATGGGAATTCCTGCATCGAGCATTACTGCCATCTGTCTTAGAGTGGCGATATAAGAAAGAGTCGGTATCTTTTTTTTAAAAAATTTCTCTTTTAAATAGCCGCCTATCTTTTTTAACTTTATCTCAAAAGGCTCATCTATCTCTTCTATGCTTAAAAATATTCCCTTTGGATTGTCTTTAAACTCCTTTATAGCTTCGACTTTTACCTCAGCTTCAGTGATATACTCCTCTTTTTCACCATTTCTAAGGTAGGAGATTTTAAAATAAGCCACTTTTAAAGCCTTTTACCATCTTGTAACTCTTAAAACTTCATCAATGGTTGTAACACCGTCTATAGCTTTTTTGATGCCATCCACTATCATAGGGCTGTAACTTCCCTCTTCCTCAGCTTTTTTGGCTATTTCATATTTATTCATTCCTATAGAAATCATATGAGAAATGGTTTCATTTATTTTTAGGATTTCATTTATCATAGTTCTACCATTATACCCTGTAAAAGAGCATCTTTCACACCCTTCACCCATATAAAATTTATAGTGCTCAGGTAAATATTTCTCAATTTTATGCATGATATCTTTTGTTGGTTTATGCTCTTTTTTACAATACGGACAAATCTTTCTGACAAGTCTTTGAGCTACCACTCCGACAAGTGAATCAGATATCAAATATGGCTCTAGATTCATTTGCACCATCCTTGTTATGGCGCTTGGAGCATCATTGGTATGAAGTGTGGTAAATACCAGGTGACCGGTGAGTGATGCCTGAACAGCGATATTTAAAGTCTCTTCATCTCTTACTTCACCTACCATGATGATATCGGGATCCTGTCTTAGTATGGATCGCAAGGCATCGGCAAAACCATAATCAATTTTTTCGTTTATTTGTATTTGCTGTGCCAAAGGAAGTTGATACTCTATAGGATCTTCTATGGTAATCATTTTATTTTCAATACTTTTTATCTCATTTAAAGCCGCATACAAAGTAGTAGTTTTACCGCTTCCGGTCGGTCCTGTAACAAAAATGATACCGTATGGTGTTTTTAACAAATCCTCAAAAAGTTCGAGATTTTTTCCTTCAAGTCCAAGCTCATTTATTTTCAAAAGTATCTTTTGCTGATCAAGTATCCTCATGACAAGTGACTCACCAAACATAACAGGAGCGGTAGATAGCCTGAAGTCATAAGTCCTACCATCAATATTCATAGAAAACCTGCCATCTTGTGATTTTCTTTTTTCACTTATGTCAAGATTGCCGAGTATTTTTATCCTTGAAGATAATGCGCTGTATATATCCAAATCAAATACAAAACTTTCTCTTAGTATTCCATCAACTCTGCTTCTTACTACTACATCTTTTGCACTTGGCTCGATATGTATATCACTTGCATTTTTCAAAATAGCATTTTTTATGATAACTTCTATCAGTTTCATAATGGAGCTTTGTTCACTATCTGCTCTGTATGCTCCGCTTGTTATATCCTTTTTTACACTGCTTATGAGAGATTTTGTGGTTTCAATTAGCTCGAGTCTGTCAAGTATGTGATTTATCTCCTGTTTTAAAGCTATAAAAATTTTAACAGGCTTTGTGGGATTTACTCTTTCTATATGCTCTATCGCATCATAATCCAAAGGATCTGATACCGCTAAATAAATCTCTAAATCACTCTCTTTGAAAGGTACTACACCATAGGTTTTTAAAAGATTTAGCGGGTATTTGCTCAAAAGTTCAAAGTCAACATCTTCGCCATACAAGTCAACAACTTCCACTCCAAGCTGACTTGATAAAAGCGCTGCCAACTCTTTTTCACTTATAAATCCCTCATTGACAAAAATTTCACCGAGTTTGTATCTGTAGTTTTCCTCTTTTTGAAGTTCAAGTGCCCTTTGCAGGTCATCACTGCTTATATATTTTTTTTCTACAAGCAGATCTCCAAGTCTTATCTTTTTTTGTAACATAATTTTACCCTTATCTAAACCAGTGTCTCTTTACAAATATCATATCTTTATACTCATCGATATAGAGTTTTGCAGGCAAATCAGGTGAAAGCCACAAGATATATCTATATGGTTTGTCACTTATAATTATCTTGTTTTTAATAACTTTATACCTTTTTTGTGTTATTTTTTCAAATACTCTTGAGAGTATATGCTCTGTTTTGGGCAGAACCAGTCCTGAGAGATCCAGCCCGTCATTCATAAACTGATAGAGGAGCTTTTTTTCCAAAATCAAAGTTGCAAAATATGATGCATTTGCCCTGTCGTTTTTAGTTTTATTTAATTTTGCAACAATGATACCGAGTATATTGATATCATCCTCTTTTGCACATGCGTCACCGACTATAGATAAAAATGAATTATCAAGCTTACTAAGTGCCGTTTTTGCATATCTACATGTTTTTTTATAATTTTTCGCTTTATAATAATTTAAAAGTTTACCATAATCGATATCTGCAGCAAACAATAAACCAAAAGACAATATCGACAGAACTATTATTCTCATTTTTTATCTTTCAAATATTTTTGCAAAAGCTCGTTGGCTTTTTTTGAATAAAAAATATTTAAAAATGTTTTTAAAGACTCTATTGCATCATCTTTTTTACCGAGTGCATATTTGGCTTTTGCATATATGATCCATGAATCATCTTTTGTCGAGTCTAATTTATTGGCATTTTTTGCCCAGTAAAGCGCCTTTGTAAAATCCTTTTTTTGAAGAAAATATTCAGCAAGTTTCAAAGCTGACGCATAATCTTTTTTGACAGTGTAATTTTTAAGCAATACTGTTTTAGTATCAGCATTTGTTGTAGTAATTTGAAAAACAGGTTTTTTGGGTTTTTCTACACTCTGCTTTTTTACTGTCGGTCGGCCAATTTTTACTTTTGGAGTAACAATAGCTTTAGGCTTAACAACATTTTCTTTTATCGGTTTTTCTTTGACTGTAGGTATATTTATAACCGGCTTTAGTTTTAAGGTAGCATTTCTTTGAGAGATACTGTTTTTAGATATTTCTTTCTTTGTGATTTTTTTGGTTTGCTCTTTTTTGAAAACTGTTTTTTTGCCAGAAACAGCATGTTTATCTCTTATATACAGATAACCTGCTGCAAAAACTACAGATAAAAAAACAATTATCAAAATGGTTTTAAAAATTTTTTTGTTTCTTATTTTTTGGCATCTACTTTGCAACTCTTCAAATCTAGCGCTTATCATCAATCAATCCTATATCCAAAGCGCTCATATCAAGAATACACTTGTTAAGTTTTTGATACTTTGCAAGACCTGTTTTTTTGGCATATGCCAAAAGTCCAAAAAGTGTGTAAAGATATTTTTTTATCATTCTAAAGTTACCGTTTGTGTATTTTGCTATAAGCTTTATATGTGAGTTTTTAAACATTTGTGATATATCACCGTATCCGTTTAAAAGCAGGGCAGTGTTTATATATCTTTTTATTTCATCAACTTTAAGAGACTGCAGATAGACTATGACTTTTGTTCTTGATTTGAAATGTTTTTTTTCAAGTATAGCTGAACCCTCTTCTTTGTGCATAGAGAGAACAAACTGAAAAACCTTAGTGTCACTGAGTATCCTTATAAGCTCAAACTGTTCCTCATTTAAAAGCTGTGCTTCATCCAAAAAGATAGTATGGTTGGTATCTTTATACTCTTTTACTATCTCTTCTTTTAGAGTATTGAAGTTGACAGATGGATCAAAGAATTTTCCTTTTGCATTATAAAGCATTTTTAAAAGATCTCTTTTGTCAAAAAAAGGGTGATCTATAAATATAGTCAACTGCTCCTTTTTTATCTGTTCATTTGTCAGTCTGAGTATATAACTTTTTCCTTCACCCGGGTCTGCTATGACAAATATCAAAGGGGCATTTTTTTCTTTTATAGCTTCAAGGATTTTATTTTTTCCTACTTCTGCACTTACACTGTCAAAGTACTGTCTTGTATCTATAATATCCTTAAAAAGCTCCTTTGCACCCTCGAAATCCCGCATTATTTAAGCTCATCCCTAAATCTTTTGTCTTGTTCATATTTTTTAAGAGTCGGGGTTGTACTGTTGTTTATGATATGAGGTACTATAACGATGATAAGTTCACTCTCTTGAATATCTTTGGCACTGCTTTTAAATGCATTTCCAATGATAGGAATACTTGATAGCAAAGGCACACTCGTATCTGTCACCCCATCTTTTTTACTTATAAGCCCTCCTATAAGAATTTTGCTGTTGTCTTTTACCATAACCAAAGAGGAGAGTTGTTTTATCTTTATATCCGGAGCCAAAAACGGTACCCCGTTGGCATCTACATGCTTGTCTGCCACATCACTTACAACTGGATTGATTTTTAAAATGATATAGTTGTCTTTTGTAACCTGTGGGGTTATATCTAAAGTTACACCTACGAAAGTAGAGTCAGTTTCATAGTTTGGTGTAGTAGTAGTTCCGCCGCTTGAAGTAGTAGTGGTGCTACCACTGTCATATCTGTAGTTTATCTCGGTCCCCACATTTATAACTGCCGGTTGATTGTTCAGTGTCATTATCTTTGGGTTTGATACAATTTTTACATCACCCTGGGTTTTTAGAAAATTCATAAGCCCGTTCATTGTAAAATTGTACCCTATAAGATAATTTGGTTTTTTAAGAGTATTTGTCAATACACCGTTTGATCTTGAGCGAAGTGCATCAGAGCTTCCATTTAGACTTAGCTGGAACTGGCTCCAGTCTATGCCTGTAGTTCTGTTTTTATTAAACTGCACCTCTATAATCTTGGCTTCTATTAAAATCTGCTTATGCATTCTTTTACTGATGATTTTAAGGTATTTTTCTACCGCGTTTAACTGTTTTAGAGTACCTGTTACGGTGATGATACCGGCATCTTGGTTGACAAGAGGAGACATAGGAGTTTTACCTGCCTCGCTCTCTCTTTGCAAGATGGAGTTTATTTCACTTTGAATTTTACTCCAAAATTTAAACTCCGAAGTAAAATCCATCGTAGTGGAGTCACTTCCGCTGTCACTATTTCCGCTGCCGGTTTTTATAACTTTGTTGGTGGTACTTTTTCTTGTAGTAAAGCTGACATAGTCGATATAAAAAGATTTGGTTTTAAGGTAGGAAATTTTTAGGATATTATTTTGGAGAGTATAGAAGAGATTGTTATCATTTAAAAGCAAATGCAACAGCTCTTCAAGTGTATAATTTTTTATGTTTAAATTGGAAATGGCTTGATTGGTTTTTGTTTTTGCCTGTGCATCTTCATAAATGATACTCATAGAACAACTTGTGGCAATATTATCAAGTATATCTTTGATGGTTATATGAGCCTTTTGGCTCTGTGCGACACTGAAAGAAAAAAGTTTATTTTCGCAGGCTGCCTGGGAAAGGGTTGCAACCACACCCAATAATAAAACCAATCTATAGATTATTTTCATTTGCGTTTCTCCACAATATTTAAAATTTTTCTTTTTTTACCAATTTTTAATACCACTTTTTTCTTCCTTTTTTGCAATATAACTTTGTCACTATAGATTTTCAATATTTTAAAACCATGTAATTTTTCGCCTTGGCTGTACCAACTACCGTTTATAAAAGCTTTATGATTGAGTACTGTTAAAAGCACAAATCTAACTTTTTTTGGTTTTTTAAGACTGTTTTTTTGTACTTTCTTTTTTAAAGATATAATTTTTTCAGCTTTAAAAAAAGGATCATAAGATACATTTATATCTTTAAAATCATGCTTTTTACTATTTTTAAGTATCTCTATCTTTGACTGCACAGCTTTTAGTGAAAAAGCATACAAACTCATACTAAACAATAAGATATAAACTATATATCTCATATCCCTATCCCATATGTATCAAATATCATCAAAGCTTTGACTTTGCCTTTTTGAGCATCAAATTTGATGGTATCAAACTTCAAAAGTGCAGGCAAACTCTCGATATAATTTATATATCTTACCATATTTGTAAAGCTTCCTACTGCTTCAATGCTGATGTTTTTTTTCTTTTTGATAAGTGAAAAACTTTGCGAAGGTTTATCAATGCTGTTATTTTTTACATATTTTATCTCTATATTGTAAACAACTGACTTTTTAAGAATCTTATCAAGAGCATTCACCCACTCTTTTTCATCAAAAAATGCAAACTTTAAAGAGTAAAGTTCTGACAAAACAAGTGAACTCTGGGCTTTCAGTTTTCTATAAACCTCTTTTTTTTGAAGTAAAATCTTTTTATTGTTCTCCAAAGCTCTTTTCAGTCTTAAAGTAGAACTTCTTTGTATATTTCTTTGTAGGGTGGCAACTTCATCGTGCAATAAGTCATTTTCGGAAACCATATCAGGAACAAGATTGTAAACCAAAGAAAGACCGCCAAACAACACTATAAGATAAAGCATAACTATCTGACTTTTTGGCAACTTGTTCAAATATGAATCAAACTTTTTATACATGTGCTTCATTTTTCTATCTCAATCTTACTGATATAGTAGTTTTCATCAAGTTTTATCTCTTTTGTTGAAACCTCAACAAATCCTTTTTCTATCAAATCTTTCATAAACTTTGCTATGGTATCTCTTTTGCCGTATTTGGCGATTATATCCAAAACTATGTGATTGTTCCCTTTTTGTTCAAAGCCGCTCAGGGATAGAGTGTATTTTTTGAGATATCCATCAAGCAAAAGTATAGTTTTGTAACTCTTTTTTTCTCTTGCGGTTAGTGCGATAAGTTCATCTATGCTTTTATCAAGATTTGCGAGTTTGGTTTTTTGAGCATTTATAGCTTTGTCTATATCTTTTATGGCAAGTTTACTTTTTACAATATTTCGCTTTATATCTCTTGTTTTATTTTGTAATATTTCATATCTTTTTTGAAGTATATCTCTCTTTTTTGAGAGGTTTTTATTTTGCAAAAACAGATATGTCGGATATGAGCCAAATGCAAATATACAAAAGATAAAAAAGATTATAAATCCTCCGGCTTTTGTCTTGTAAAAAGGTTTGCTTTTTTCTATAAAAGTTAAATTGTTTGTATTGTCATTACTGTTTTTTTTATGAAAAATATATGAAGCTGCAATATGCTCTAAAAAGTTTTTATCGCTTTTTTGCTTAAAAAGGTTAAAGTCCCTAAGCTCTGTTTCATCAAGTCCTATAGTTTTTACAAATTCTCTTAAACCTATGATTTTACCATCAGGAGTACTTAAAAACATCCTTTCAACAGTATCAAATCCAAAAATACTCCTGTTGTGCATTGTGATATTGTTGATTTTAAAAAAGATATCTGAAAAAACAGAATGTAAAGCACTGTATAACTCTTTTTGATTATCATCATATCTTGTTTCATCCAGCCCTTTTTCTTTTAGCAACTCTCTTAAAGTATCTACACTTATATTCTTTGAAATTATACTGCCTATCTCTTTTGTAATCTCTTCAAGAGTATTTAATGAGGATGAAGATAGATATTTTCCATCTTTAAATATAGATAAAAATGCCTCTTTTTCTCCAAAATATACAAATATATCTTTTTTAGGTGATAAAATCTTATTGGCATAAAATGTTCCAAAGACAAGACTTGGAAGTGCAAGAAAATCAAGTCTGTTAGTTTTGGAAAAGAGATATGACAAGCTGTTTTTTGTTTTTTCAATATCAAGAGCAAAAACCTCTATGATATATGACTCTTCATAATCAAGCTCTTTTTTTATATAATCAATCTTGTATTTTCTGTCTGTCTTAAGACCTGCATCTTCATACATTTTAAGCTCAACCTGAATATCCAAATCCTCTTTGGATATAGTTTTGTGAACTTTAAAACTGTATGTGATGATATCATCATAGCTGACCCTTGATCCGATAAAATATCTTTTGATGCTGGATGTTAACTCAAAATTGTTTTTACCGGTTTTAAGGATAACTTTTGAAAATGGGTCTATATATACTATCGCATCTTTTGCGGACATTTTTACCTCAATTTTAATTTCATCTTATTATAACATAACCTGATACAGGATATATTAAAATATCTTTTGTTCTGTTTTTTAGTGTCATTTTTATGTCTATAATATTTGTAAGCAATTTTTGCTCCATAGTATAGGGTCTACCACTGCTGTCAAAGCATAGTGTTTGGTTTTGGTCATTTAATCCTGTCACATTGATTTGGATATTTTTATCTATAAAAAAGTGTTTTGGTATATTTTTTTGTTCCTCTTGGCTATCCAAAGCAGCTTTGCCGTACATTGTTCTTTGCCCAGTGATATTTAAGTCTATGCAGGTCAAATCATACTCTTTTGATGCATCTGTTTTTTTCCACAATATATCTCCAAATTTATAATGGTTGAAGTTAAGTGCATTCTCCTGTGCATTTTTTATCTGAAGACTTAGATAATTTACACTGTTGTTTAATTTCTTGTCAGGGAAAAAAGATATGGCACTTCCTGCGAGTATGGCTATGACAATAATGACAACAATGAGTTCTATCATGGTAAAAGCTCTTTTTTTCATGGTCTTTGCAAAGTCCTTCGTATGATTCTAAGCGGTGTGCTGTTTTTGGGATGAGTGTTGTTACTGTCAACTTCAACTTCGAGCATAGCCATTCCATGAGAATCTTCTGTGCTTATCAAATGTGTAAGCCCGTCATTGTTGCAATATATTGCATCTTGTGAGCCTCCAAGCAGATAGTACCACTTTATATGCACATGCGCTATAAATCTTTGATCTTTTGAAGTGATATTTATATCTTTTAGACACCCGTTTGAATTGCCTCTTTTGTAGCCGCTTATGGCAAGCAAGGAGAGTTCTACTGCACTGTTTAGAAATAGCTCGGCACTCTCTTTTTCATAGATATTGGTTGTTTTTACTATAGAAGACTTGGCATATCTTAAAGCAAGACTTACAAGTCCTGCTATTAAAACTATGACAAATAGTGCATATATAAGACCAAAACCTTTTCTCAAAATATTACCTTTTGTTTTGATATTGTTACGCTATGTTTTTTATCACTTGATATATCTCTTTTTAAAGTCAGGCTAAATTGTAAATTATTATTGAGTAAATTGAGCTCAAAACCCTCAACCTCGGTTGAAAGCACAGTTACATTGCCTTCTCTTGATTCGAAGTGCAATATGTTTGGATCAGCACAAAAAGTTTCATTTTTCCATGGTCTGTAATTGTAAAACAAAAACATTGTTGTATTGAAATCATCCTGTTTTACCATATTCAAGTCAAAATTACAACTGTTTGCAAGCAAAGTTTCATTTAAGTCTTCTCCTCTTGCTATAGCATAGGCACTGTCTACAAGATAGTATTTTTCATATATTTCATTTGGGTGTGATTTTAGTCTTATGAGATTGTTTGTTGAAGAGGATTTTATCTTGTAAATCAACGACGAGCCTCCTCCATGCCATCCAAAAGAGTTGTTGTAGTCATTTATCAAAGCCAAAGAGCCACTGTCAAACGAACCGGCAAATATAAGTGCCACAAGGTCATTGTCATATATATTTTGAGTTGTATCGAACTTTTTTTGTATAGTTTGAGATATGGCTGAAATGTTGGTATCGGGAGAATTTAGTGTATCTGTCAGAGGATTTGAAGCATTCATATCTACAAAGCCGCTGTAGTCTCTGTGTTCAAACGACTCTTTTGCTGTAGCTATCCATTCAAGCACATTGTAAGTAGTGTTTATATCATATATACTTTGGTAAGTTTTTAAAACAGTATCATAGCCTATCACCGAAGAAGGAACTCTATCATACAGCAAAGATGCCACTTGAGAGCTGACAAGTTCAGAGTTTTGAGATAGTTCACTTATAGCTTTTGATTTGGCTGATCTTAAGTATATCTCTTTCAAAGCTATAAAGGTTCCGGCTGAAAGTATCCCCGCAACCACTATAACTACTATCATCTCTATAAGAGTAAAAGCTTTTTTTGTCATTTTTACCAACTTCTTTTCTTTATCAAGACTTGTCCTATATTTGATGATACATAAGAAAAGTTTGCTATCTTTCTTATATTCCCTCTTTTTCCGCTATAGTAAACATCGAGATTTAATATCTTTAAATTTGCAGAGCTGTTTTTATCACTTGTCTTATCCAAAGAGATTGTAGCACTTTTATTGGCATAATCATAACCAAATACAGTACCCTCATCAGAAGTATAATTTACCTTGCTTGAAAGAGTATATAGATTGTCACTGCCAAGTTTTGCAGTAATGTTTATATCGTTAAAATCATCAAAATCATTGAAAAAGGCAGGATCACTCTCTCCATCATTTGAGATGATACTTGCACTTAAATTGTTTTCACAGTTTCTAGATCCTATAAATCCGCCCACTCTGTAATAAGTTGTGGCATTGCAGTCAAAGTTATGGTTGGAAGAGTCGGTTTTTAAGATGTCATTGTGTTCAGTGTTGTTTTCATCCCATGGAAGTCTTGATATCATATTTATCAAAGATACTCCGTTAAAAAGAGCATCTTCTCGCACTGAAAATGTATCACTTTTATTGAAAGCATATATTATCTTTGGAATCACCGTAAAAACCAAAGCTATGATAACCATCGAAAAGATAAGCTCAATAAGTGTAAAACCTTTTTTCATTTGCTATTCACCATCTACCAACACCATTTATCTATAAACCTTTACGCCCACTTTTTTTATGGTCCTGTTTTGTTCATGTCCTATATCAGAGCCTTTAAAAACTCCGCTTTTTATACTGCTTTTTGTATTCGTCAAAAGTTTATATCCTATACAAGGATGAGTAGAGCAGTCACTACTGTTTGAGTCATTATAATCTTTATAGTCATTATACCAAAGCCATCTTGGTATCTTTACATGTAAAACAGCCGTATCGTAGCTGTTTTTGGAATTTGTTATATCAAAACTGATCTTTGCATTGTTGGCATCAGTTATATTTGAAACAGTTATATTGTTTTTATCAGGAGAGGATAGAGTAAATCCCTCTTTTGGCAAAACAGTGATATCTGTTTTTTTCGTCACGGATGAATCAAGCTCGTTTCTATACCAATTCAAACTCTCTTGAAAAAAGCTGCTTACAGTGTATTGGCAAGCATTACAGTAAACATCTATAAAAAAGCTTGAGGAGCTGTTTTGCTCGGTAGTTTCTATATCTTGCATATAAGTTTTTCCATAGTAAAAAGTACTGTTTTGGGCACTGTTTACATTACCGGTTTGCAAAGCACTGTTTTGGTTTTTGCTTATATCCGTTGTTGTGATATTGATATCTTTTAGTTGGATTTTTACAGGGTTTAAAGGCTTATTGTATACTCTTTTTACATTGAAAGCATAAGATGCATTAGCTTCACCGCCGATAAAATTCGAAGATGGTATCAAAACAGATGAATTATTTATATCTTGATAAGATAAAATACCCTCTAACGGGGTGGCATCAAGTGATACATTGGTATCAGTGTAATTTGCATCATACAAAAATGAAACATTTACATCTTTCGCATAGCAGGTCGCATTAAAATCAGGCAAAGGTGTAGTGGCATTTTTTGCAAAAGCTTTTATAGTAGCACTAACTGTTACATTCATATCACTCACATTTGCATCATAAAGCCAGGTTTTGCCGGTAGAGTTTTGATAAGTGACATTTGTTACATTTATATCATAAGGTTTTACAGTTATGGTTGTGGTAGCCGGCGTTATGAGCCTTACTGTATCATTTGTATCATCCCGATCAACATAAGCAAATTCACTTCCAGCTTTTTCTTTTATGGTTATATTTATATCTCCTATATTTGAATACGAGGCATTGACATCTTTTGCCTTACCGTTTTGAAAACTAAAATTGTTTACACTCAGACTTCCCTGATAACACCCCGCTTTGGTGATATTTGACTCAATGACAAATGACATATCTTTTGTTTCATTATAATCCGTTGTATTTTTATCATCTCCGTCAAGTGCTTGAAAAGTTATATTAAAATCATCTCCTGCATAAAAAGGAGGCTGAAAAGAGAGAGTAAATCTACCAGGTCTTATGGCAAAGTTATCAGATGAGAGTGTGGAATTATCCTCGTTGTTTAACGGGCAATTTTCATCTACATTTTTCTTCCATGAAATTTTTACTTTTGTATCTTTGAGGGCTTCTTGAATTTTTAGGGTAGTAGTGGTTATATTGATATCATTAAAAAGAAGTTTTTTTATACTGTTTCCAACTTGAACACAAACAGTTCCGTTAAAATCTTGATAATTATCTCCTGTTTCATTTAATGATGCTATATTCAGATCAAAATCTTTATTGACTATTTTGGTTGATATATTTCTATCACTAATACTTCTAAAAGTATCCCATGCATCGAATTTATAATTTTTGTTTTCAGGATTTTCATGGATGATAATGGTGTCGGAAAAGACAAAAATACCTCCTGTCTCAGGAGAATGCTCTCTTTCCCTGTCTTGCGGGGGAGATTTATAGTTATAGTTTGTTCTTGAAGACGAGCCTCCATCCTCATCTATCACAAAACCTACTTCTGTTTTACTCAATTTACATCGTCTAAACCATCCTCCATCCATCTCATTTTTAGAGTTTTTGTTGGCTGCTATCAAAGGGGTTTTATTGTAAGCGTTTACAAAATTTACTTTTTTACAAACACCGTCCCAGCCCCTAAAATAGTTAACTTTTTGTATAGTTTCAAAAAGTATATTGTTTCCATTGTCATCAACTACACTGTCTTGTATATTAGCTGGAGCTATCATATAACCTACAGTTTCATCCTTGGATATGCTTCCTTCATCGGTTTCACTTCTCTCAAGTGATAAATACACTCCCGAATCATTGACATCAATAGCCGTAGTAAGCCACGGTTTTGATCTAATTATTTTATTATGATTTGGTACATCTAAACCAATTTCATTGTTTAAACTCTGTATATTGGCTACTACAACAGGAGTACAGGATGAAAAAATAGTAGAAATTTTTTCCCATTCACTGTGTGCTATCACACCTCTGTTTGCCTGTTGATATTTTTTGGTATCTATTGAGCCAACTTGAAAATATGTATTTCCTATCTTATGAATGCCTTTGTTAACAGCCAAAAAACTAATATGCTGACTATAGTGAGGACCATCTTCTCCTTGAGGCTCTACCATGACAGCATCAAACCCGCTTTTTGTAACATTTTTTATCTTTACACTTGCCGGATTTGTTCCATTGTCATCTGCCACAATAAATACAACCGGCTTTGTAACAAAAGTTTTATTGAAGTCAACATGCGTCCAAAAAGGAGCACCCTCATATGTGTTTTTTAAAACAATATGTGCACCTTCAAATTCAAGAGGTGTAATAGTAGTATTGCCTTCATTTATTTTACACTTACAGCTTTGGCAAACCCTCTCACTTCCGTCATAATTTTTATGGGCTTTTTCATTATTGTATATATCTTGCACTTGATTTGCAGCCAGTGAACCCTTAAATATCGTCAACTCATCTATATCTCCATTGAAGTAATTATGAGGGTTGGTATCTCCTCTTGCTCCTATGAGAAGCTTGGAACTGTTTGAACCTATATCTCCTGTTTGACTTCTGCTGTAAACCAGAGAACCATTTTTATATACTTTTTGCTCTGCATGGTCATAAGTTACTACAAAGTGAGTCCACTCTCCTTGATTTAGAGATATTCCTCCAACCCAGTACCAATAGGGTTGCCATGCATAATAGAACTTACCGTTTTGTAGTTTAGCCTCATATAAATTTTCTTTATTGTAAATAATTTGTTCACTATTTCCGCCATCCCATTTTACCCACACACTTATGCTCCAGTTATTATCATTAGGATTTAGTTTGGTATCATCATCAATGGCAACATATTGAGAATTATTTTTTATGAACTTACCTACATGACACAATCCACCACCTGCATCGGAGCTTAACTCTGTGTCTGCCCCATTCATTGCTGTTCCGTCAAGATTATTGCCACTGCTGTCTTTTACTTCATTGAAAACTCCATTCCAGCTACACTCGTCCATTTGGTAGTTGGCTGTCACTGGAGGCAGAATACAGCTTGGACAAATTCTTTCTCTCCCGTCCCAGTTTTTATGAGCTTTTTCATTATCATATATATTATTTATATTCAAATCATTAAGGGCGTTATCAAATATCTTAACTTCATCAATCTGTCCTGTAAAATAGTATGATGTTCCACTGTAATAACCACCTATAGCCATTGTCTTGCCATCAACTATATCATCAATATTTGTATTTTTACTATCTTTCAAATCTTTATCAACATATAATTTTGCTTTTGAACCATCATATACAAAAACTATCTGGTGCCACTTATTATCGAAATACCCATTGGTTTTAAGATTATAGTTTACTTCGGTACTTCTTCCCAATGTACCTGTAGTCCATCCTCTGATGATTTTACCTGTATTATCAAAAGCTAAAGCTGTACTATAATGATAATCACCTGATGAGTCGGAAAATTCGACGACTCTTGCATATGGTTGTTGTTTTTTTGATGTTTTAATCCATGCAATTAATGTAACTTTGTCATGAAAAATTTGATGCCAAGTTCCTTTTACCCTTTTATTTGAACTAAAATCCCCACTTTTACACAATTCACCACCTAAGACAGTATTGGCTCCATTTTCAGGAGTCAAATCATACCCATTGCCGCTGCTATCTTTTACTTCGCCACTAATTCCACTCCACCATTTGCATTCATCCATTCTATAGTTTGCTACCGGACAGCTTTGGCAAACCCTCTCACTTCCGTCATAATTTTTATGGGCTTTTTCATTATTGTATATATCTTGCACTTGATTTGCAGCCAGTGAACCCTTAAATATCGTCAACTCATCTATATCTCCATTGAAGTAATTATGAGGGTTGGTATCTCCTCTTGCTCCTATGAGAAGCTTGGAACTGTTTGAACCTATATCTCCTGTTTGACTTCTGCTGTAAACCAGAGAACCATTTTTATATACTTTTTGCTCTGCATGGTCATAAGTTACTACAAAGTGAGTCCACTCTCCTTGATTTAGAGATATTCCTCCAACCCAGTACCAATAGGGTTGCCATGCATAATAGAACTTACCGTTTTGTAGTTTAGCCTCATATAAATTTTCTTTATTGTAAATAATTTGTTCACTATTTCCGCCATCCCATTTTACCCACACACTTATGCTCCAGTTATTATCATTAGGATTTAGTTTGGTATCATCATCAATGGCAACATATTGAGAATTATTTTTTATGAACTTACCTACATGACACAATCCACCACCTGCATCGGAGCTTAACTCTGTGTCTGCCCCATTCATTGCTGTTCCGTCAAGATTATTGCCACTGCTGTCTTTTACTTCATTGAAAACTCCATTCCAGCTACACTCGTCCATTTGGTAGTTGGCTATGGGGGTACTAGCATAAGCAAAAGTAGAAAACAACACTATCAAAAGAGAAATTATAAAGGAAATTATAAAGGGGTCAGGTGATAGTGATAGATTTTTTTTCATACATAACCTTTTATTATAACAGCATCATGGCACTTATCGAAACAGCTGCACTTTCACTTTTTAGTATCATTGGTGTATTTAATTTGTATATCGGTTGATTTGCAAAAAGTTTTCTTTCCTCTTCGCTAAAACCTCCTTCGCACCCTATGACAACTGTTTCAACCGATAATGAGTTTGTTATACTTTCTCCTCCAAAATCGATTATAGCACTTTTTGGGTAAATTTCAAGAAAATTTTGCAAACTTTCTATCTCTTCAAACTCCATCATTACACTTCTTCCGCACTGTTGGGATGAATTTATCACTATCTTTTGAAGTCTTTGAAAATTTATCTTAAAATTTTTTTGACTTCTTTGGCAGTATATAAAAGATATCTTGCTTACACCTATCTCATTTAGCATAGGAAGAGTTTTTTCTGCAGTTTTAGGATCTACTACACACCAGCCTATATGAAGATGCCTTTCAGGCTTTACAATCAACTCTTTTTTATCTTTTAAAACAAGTAGAGCCTCTTTTTTTGAAACACTTTTTATCTCATAAAAATATATAAAATCATCTTTCAAATTTCTCAAAGTAACAACTTCGCCTATTTTATGACGCCTGACTTTAAAAAGATATCTATAACTCTCATCTTTTATGCCGAGAGTTTCTGCTCCTGCTTCACTATCAAACAAATATTGCACTTTATACCCTTATATTTTTCAAACTCAACTTAAACTTGCTACCCACTCCTTTTTCAGAGTCTATATTGATATAAATTTTCTCCTTGTCGCAGTATGACTTTACTATACTTAGCCCCAAGCCATATCCACTTTTGCTCTCGTCTGCCTGGTAGTGCCTGTCAAATACTCTAAAAAGTTCGCTAGAATCCATCCCTATACCACCATCTTCAACCATCAGATACTCTTCTTTTAGGATGATTTTTACATAACCGCCCGGCTTGTTATACTTAATGGCATTTGAGATGAGATTGTCAAGTACTTTTACAAAGCCCACCTTGTCTGCTTTTACTTTTACATCTGTTAGCTCACTTGAGATAGTGATATCTTTGGTTATCTCTTTAAATTTTTTGATACTCTCTTCACAGATATCTTTTAGGTTAAAAATCTCTTTGTCAACCTGCTCTATCTCTCTTTTTATGTAGTAATCCATCCCTTTGTAAAGCTGCAGAAGGTCATCACAGGATTTTTCTATGCGCTCAATCCTTTTTATATTTTTTGGATTGGCGGGATTTGTTTTTATCATTTGTGCATTGGCTTTAATGGTGGCAACTGGTATATTTAACTCATGAAGAGTATCTTTTAAAAGTCTGTCAAGAAATTTGTTTGTTTGAAAGATTGGATTTAGAAAAAAGAGTGCCAGCATATATCCGCCAAAAAGTGATATCAAAAATGCTACAGCACCTATAAGGTAAAAAAGGTTTTCACTTAGGTAAAATTTATCAATGATAAGGTATATGATAGAGAAGATAAAAAACATCCACAAAGAAAAAAAGAGGGATATTTTTGCCAGTACCCACTTGTGTTCTTTTTCCACTACATTTTTCTCCAGCTAAACAAATCTATACCCCAAACCTCTTATATTTTCTATAGACTCTTTCCCAAATATTTTTTTTAGGTTGTTTATATAAACTCTCAAAGATCCGCCGCTGACAAGCTCTTCATTTTGCCACAATTCATCTTTTATCATCTCTTTTGTTACCACTTTACCTCTATTTTTCAAAAGAAGTTCCAACAGTTGCAAATCTTTTAGATTTATTTTCACTTCTTGGTTATTTTTTAAAAGTCTTTTTCTTTTTATATTATAACTGTAGTTTTCATCTATCTGGATACTCTCTTCGGGTTCTATTCTTTTTAGAACGGCTTTTATCCTCATTAAAAGTTCATCCAAATCAAAAGGCTTTTTGATATACTCATCACACCCTGCTTCATACCCTTTTGTTATGCTCTCTTTGTCTATAGAAGAAGTTATAAAAATGGCAGGCGTTTCATCACCGTATTCTCTTAACTCTTTCAAAAGCTCTATCCCGTCAACCAATGGAACTTTTATATCAAGAAGGTAGAGATTGTATGAATTTTTAT
>CAZMKH010000002.1:19925-25825 GCA_964566455.1 uncultured Campylobacteraceae bacterium
CCGTCAACCAATGGAACTTTTATATCAAGAAGGTAGAGATTGTATGAATTTTTATAACTGAGCCTTAAAGCCTCCTCTCCATCTTTTGCCAAGTCTATCTCAAAGCCTTCATTCTCCAAAAAATCTTCCAATGTTTCCAAAAGAAGCTCATTATCCTCTAGAACCAGTACCTTCATAACTACTCCTGCTTAGCATAACTCCAACCAAGTCTTTCCCCTGCAAACATCGGCACTACATCACCATATTTTTGGGGAACCAAAAACTCTTTTTTTTCTAAAACTATCTCTTTTTTTATAGGTTTTAAACCATATAAATTTATCGCATTGTCACTGACAAACTTTTGTAAATTCTCTAACTTGTTATTTTTTTCAAAAAGTTCACAAAGAGCCGGCAAAGCAACAGGTGAGGTAAATACACCGGCAGCACACCCACAGGACTCTTTTTTATGCTGGGGATGGGGAGCAGAATCACTTCCAAACATTACTCTTGGATGGGCATTTAGTGCTATTTGTTGCAGTGCATCTCTATCTTCATATCTTTTAGCAATAGGTTTGCAAAATAGATGAGGCTGCAAAAGTCCACCTGCAACATCATCCAAAGTAACAAGCAAATGATGCAGTGTAACAGTAGCATAAAGATTGTCATATCTATCTAAAAGCTCTACACTGTTTTTATCTGTTATATGCTCCATCACTATCTTCAGCTTGGGAAAAGCCAAAGAAATCTTTTCATAAAAAGAACCAAACTCTTTCTCTCTATCCATTACAAATCCGTTTGTTTCACCATGAACCAAAAGCGGAATATTTAGCTCACTCATAGCCTCCAATGTATCTCTTAGATCATCTATCTCAAAGCTGCTTACTCCTCCTTCAGAGTTGGTGGTAATGCCGCTTGGATAAAGTTTTATAGCTTTTATATGCTCTTTTGCTTCTTTTAAAAAACTGTAACTGTAGTCATTTTTAAAAAAGAGGGTCATATACGGTTCAAAATTATCACCGTCTATAGCTTCTGTTATCCTTCTTTTATAACTTATCACATCGTCTACAGAAGTTACCGGAGGAACAAGGTTTGGCATCACAATAGCTCCGGCAAAATATCTTGAACTGCACCTTGCGATACTTTTTAACATATCCCCGTCTCTTAAATGCAGATGCATATCAAGAGGGGAGTTAAGTGTTATTTTCATAATGTCTCCTGAGCTTCATTTATCAATCTTTGTACACTTTGTTGATACTTTTGCAAACTCTCTTTATCGGTTGCTTCATATCTTGTGACTAACACCGGAGTTGTATTTGATGCTCTTACTAACGCCCATCCGTTTTCAAAATTTATCCTTACTCCATCTATATCTATCACCTTTTTTACTTTTGGCAGATATGACGGTCTGTGGGACAATATCTCTTTTATCCATTTCATCAGTTCAAACTTTTTATCTTCACTGACCGGCACTTTTATCTCTTCGGTTGAGTAAGTTTTGGGTAGTTTATCTATCTGCACATCTAAGTCAAATCCTTTTTTTATCAATTCAAGTACCCTAAGCGTAGCATACAAAGCATCATCATAACCAAAGTATCTGTCTGCAAAAAAGATATGTCCGCTTACTTCCGCAGCCAAGTCAGCATGAAGCTCTTTAATCTTTACTTTAAGGTTACTGTGACCTGTTTTATACATCACAGCTTTACCACCCATTTTATTTATCACATCATACATAACCTGTGAGCATTTTACTTCACCTATAACTGTCGGATTTTTCATCTCTTTGGCAAAAAGTATCGCTAAAATATCACCTTTTATATTATATTTTTTTGTCAATACCGCTATCCTGTCTGCATCCCCGTCATAAGCAAAGCCTATATCATACCCTCTTTTTAACTCCTCTTTTATATCTTTGAGATTTTCCTCAATGGTCGGGTCAGGGTGATGGTTTGGAAAATTTCCGTCCGGCTCAAGATAAAGCCCTTTATAATCAAGCCTCAAATCATCAAATATATCCTTGATAACCACTCCGGCTACTCCGTTTCCACCATCTACAACTATCTTGGTTTCAAGCCCTCTTAAAAAAGAGAACTCTTTAACCATATAGTCGATATATCTTTTTTTTGCCGGGATTTTTATGCAAGTTGTATTATCTTCTATCACGATATCTTGCATTTGTAAAAATCTATCTCTTAAAGCATATATATCATTTCCAAAAAAAGGCTTTTTATCAACAGTTATCTTAAAGCCGTTATACTCTTTTGGATTGTGAGAACCGGTTATCATTACCGAAGCCACAGGTATGATACCACTAAATTCCATATAGTTACAAAAATAGCAAACCGGTGTAGGCACTAAACCGGTGTCAAGTACTTTGACTCCGGCTTTTATAAATCCGCTTGTCAAATAATCTCTCAAAATAGGAGAGTGAGTCCTTGCATCATAGCCTATGACTACATATTCACCTTTTTTTTTAACTTCCAAACCTAAAAGATATCCTATAAGCTTTACACTTTTTTCATTTAACTCTTTTTCAAAAATTCCTCTTATATCATACTCTCTAAAAATATTAGTCATTTTTTCTCCAACAATATATCTATTGCAATTATAGCATAACAACCGTTAACAATACCAACAACCTTCTTGCCATAATCATTTCAACCTTTCTTAAAGTTACTTTAGATAAAATTAGTCTCTTAATTTTGGTCGCATAGCTCAGCTGGTAGAGCACTACCTCGACAAGGTAGTGGTCACAGGTTCAAGTCCTGTTGCGACCACCATAAAATTTATATAAAAACTGAGGTAATTTTTGGAAGATTTTATAGCTATAAAAATCGGTGATGATATCATTGATACCCAAAGCGCAAAAGATAAACAAATCGATATAGACAAAGCTAAAAAGTTATATCTTGACAATTCTGAAGAGTCTCTTGAGATTTTAAGACATTCTACCGCTCACCTTATGGCTCAAGCCATCAAGTCTCTTTACCCTGAAGCAAAGTTTTTTGTAGGCCCGGTTGTAGAAGACGGATTTTACTATGACTTCAGAGTGGATAAAAGCCTGGGTGAAAGCGATCTAAAAGAGATCGAAAAAAAGATGAAAGAACTGACTAAAAAAAGATATGATATAACCAAATATACTATAACCAAAAAAGAGGCTCTTGAAAAGTTTAAAGATGATGATCTCAAACTTGAAGTATTAAAAAGAATCCCCGAAGATGCTGAAGTAGGTATATACAAACAGGGTGATTTTGAAGATCTTTGCCGTGGTCCGCATTTGCCAAATACCAAATATATAAAATTTTTCAAACTTCTTAGAATTGCCGGAGCATATCTTGGCGGAGATGAAACAAAAGAGATGCTGACTCGAATATACGGAACTGCATTTGCTACAAAAGATAGTTTGAAAGATTATCTTACTATGATCGAAGAGGCTAAAAAACGAGACCACAGAAAACTTGGAAAAGAGTTAAAACTTTTTACCTTTGATGAAGATATAGGAGCAGGTTTACCTCTGTGGCTTCCAAACGGTGCCAGACTTAGAAGTAAGCTTGAACATCTTCTTTACAAATCACACAGAAGAAGAGGTTATGAGCCTGTTCGAGGTCCGGAGCTTCTAAAAAGCAAAGCCTGGAAGATAAGCGGTCATTATGATAATTACGGTGAAAACATGTACTTTACCCAGATAAATGAGGGTGACGAGACCAATCCAAAACATACTGAGTACGGTATAAAGCCTATGAATTGTGTGGGGCATATAAAGATATATCAAAGCGAACTTAGAAGTTACCGTGACTTGCCTTTAAAATTTTTTGAGTATGGTGTAGTCCACAGACATGAAATGAGCGGAGTTTTACACGGACTCTTTAGAGTCAGGGAATTTACCCAGGATGATGCTCATATATTTTGTACGCCTGAGCAGATAAAAGAGAATGTTTTGGAAGTTTTGGGCTTTGTAGATGATATCATGAAAAGTTTTGACTTTGAATATGAGATGGAAGTTTCAACCAAGCCAGAAAAAGCCATAGGCGATGATGAGATATGGGAAAAAGCTACCAAAGGCTTGATGGATGCACTGGATGAAAACGGTATAAACTACGGCATCGATGAGGGTGGCGGAGCATTTTACGGACCAAAGATAGATATAAAGATAACAGATGCTTTGAAAAGAAAATGGCAATGTGGTACAATACAGGTGGATTTCAATCTTCCTGAGAGATTTGAGCTTGAATATACTGACAGCAACAATGAAAAAGCAAGACCTGTTATGCTGCATCGTGCCATACTTGGCTCATTTGAGAGATTTATAGGGATATTGACTGAGCACTGTGCAGGCGAATTTCCGTTTTTCATAGCTCCTACACAAGTTGTTATAGTTCCTATCGCAGAGTCTCATACAGAGTATGCAAAAAAGATTCAAAAAGAGTTAATGGATATAGATATAGACAGTGAAGTTTCAAGTAAAAATGAAAGTTTAAACAAACGCATAAGAATGGCTGAAAAGCAAAGAGTTCCTCTCATCGTTGTAGTCGGTGATGAAGAGGTGAAAAACAGTTCAGTTGCCATAAGGGACAGAAGAGAAAGAAAACAATCCTCTATGGGCTTGGATGAATTTAAAAACCTTTTAAAGGAGAAAATGAATGGAGTTATCTTTTGAGTAAGGATAAAGATGTATTGATGAATAGTGATATCAGGTTTCCTGAAGTAAGATGCATAGGTGATGACGGAACCCAGTACGGCATCATATCGTCTCGTGAAGCACAGGATATCGCAAACGAACAAGGACTTGATCTGGTTCTTATCGCACCAAACGGTAAACCTCCTGTTTGTAAAGTTATGGACTATGGCAAGTTCAAATACCAACAGGAAAAGAAAAAGAAAGAAGCAAGGAAAAAACAGAAAATTATCGAAGTAAAAGAGATAAAACTTTCTGTTAAAATCGCCCAAAATGATATAAACTACAAAGTAAAACATGCCAGAGAGTTTTTAGAAGCCGGAAAGCATGTAAAGTTCAGAGTATTCTTGCGAGGAAGAGAGATGCAAAACCCTGAAGGCGGTGTAGAAGTACTTGAAAGAGTATGGGAAATGGTAAAAGATATAGCAGATCGTGACGGTGCACCAACCAGAGAAGGAAGATATGTCAATATGCTGACATATCCAAAAAAAGAGAAATAACCTCCATTTAGTATCCAGTGCTAAGTATTAAGTTATAGTTGCAATAAACTATTGCTTAATACTTAGCACTATGCTAAGAATTTTTAAAGGAGCCAAAATGCCAAAGATGAAGACTCTAAGAGGCGCAGCCAAGCGTTTCAAAAGAAGCAAAAACGGCATAAAAAGAGGAAGTGCTTTTAGAAGCCACATCCTTACAAAAAAAAGTCCTAAAAGAAAAAGACTTCTTAGAAGTCCAAAACATGTGGACAAAGCCGACATCAAAGCTGTAAATCTTATGATTCAAAGCTAAGTTTTAAGTTTACTTAAAGATAATCTTTAAGTTCAATTCCCCCTTCAAGCTAAAAAGCACAAGGGAAAGTTCGCTAAAAGCGACACCAAAAAGGTCAAGGAGAGACAATGAGAGTAAAAACAGGTACAGTTAGAAGAAGAAGACATAAAAAGCTTCTTAAACTTGCAAGAGGTTTCTACAGCGGTAGAAGAAAACATTTTAGAAAAGCAAAAGAGCAACTTGAGAGAAGTTTAGTATATGCTTATCGTGATAGAAAGAGAAAGAAAAGAGACTTTAGAAGACTCTGGATCACTAGAATAAATGCGGCATGCAGACTAAACGGAATCAGTTATTCAAAATTTATCTATGCTCTTAATAAAGCAAATATAAAACTAGATAGAAAAATCTTGGCAGATTTAGCGGTAAATGACGCAAATGCTTTTGCCAAAGTCGTAGAGACTGCAAAAGCGGCACTTTAAAA
>CAZMKH010000003.1:0-4132 GCA_964566455.1 uncultured Campylobacteraceae bacterium
CATCCGGCATAATGAAGTTGATTGAGTCTATCATTAAAACTGCTATTTTGTATCGCGGAAGTGATATACATATAGAGCCGACTGAAAACAACTGTATAGTAAGAACTAGAGTTGACGGTATGCTAATAGAATCTTTTGTTTTTGAAAAAGATATATATCCCCCGCTTAGCTCAAGAATAAAACTCCTGTCCAATCTCGATATAGCTGAAAGGAGAAAGCCTCAAGATGGTAGATTTTCACTGAAAATTATGGATAAAGAGTATGATTTCAGGGTTTCAACTCTTCCTATCACAAACGGCGAATCAATAGTCATGAGGATTCTTGACAAATCAAAAGTAATGATCAAGCTGGAATCACTTGGTATGAGTGAAGTAACTTTTGAAAAATTCAACCGTGCCATGAGAGTCCCTTATGGTATAGTTTTTGTTACAGGTCCTACAGGAAGTGGTAAAACAACTACCTTGTATGCTGCTCTTAATGCCATAAAAAATATTTCAACAAAAATAATTACCGTTGAAGATCCGGTCGAATATCAACTCAATCTTACTCAACAGGTGCAGGTAAATGAAAAGGCAAATCTCACTTTTGCAAGTGCTTTAAAATCAATACTAAGGCAAGATCCTGATGTGATAATGATTGGTGAGGTAAGAGATCAGGAGACATTAAGAATCGCAATACAGGCCGCATTGACCGGTCACCTTGTTTTTTCTACTTTGCATACAAATGATGCCATAAGTGCGGTTAACAGAGTTTTGGATATGGGTATTGAGCCATATTTGGTCAGTGGTGCTTTGATAGCAATAGAAGCTCAAAGACTTATAAGAAAACTCTGCCCACATTGCAGAAGTAAAATTACTCTGCCAAAAAGCACCATAGAAGAGTTTGAAGAGTTTTTACCGGAGCATTATCAGTTTTACAAAGCAGTAGGATGTGACAAATGTGCAAACAGCGGGTACTTTGGACGAGAAATGATTTCTGAAATACTTGTTGTCAGCGAAGAGATACAAAGCATCATAGCCAGAGGCGGTTCAAAATCTGAAATTGAAGAGCAGGCAAAAAAAGATAATTTTGTAAATATGTTACAAGATGGTATAATAAGAGCAGCAAACGGTATAACAAGTATAGAAGAAGTATATAGAGTGGTGAAATCATGAAATATTTTGAAGTTACATATCTTTTTAAAGGTAGAAAAAGTACAAAGATACTGCGTGCACAAAACAGGATGGATGCCTTGTCTATCGCTAAAATAAGACTTCCCGGTATTATTATCAAAATTATCGAAACATCCGCTCCGGTTGAAGACCAGTTAAAAGAGTTTCAAAAACAGTTTGTAAATACACTTTTAAAACCTAAGATAAAAATAGACAACCTTATTTCATCCATAAGACAGCTTGGTGTTATGACCAATGCAGGAATTTCTATCCATGACAGTGTCAAGGAAGTTACAAAAACAACTGAAGATAAAAGACTAAGAGCTATTTTTGAAAATATCGATGATGCACTAAATTCCGGACAAAGTTTAACCGAAGCACTCTCTATGTACAGACAGGATGTCGGCGATGTTACCATAGCCATGATAGAGCTTGGTGAAAATACAGGTAATATGTCTGAGTCACTTTTGAAGCTTGCCAAAATTCTTGAAGAGATAAGAGATAACAGAAAAAAATTTAAAAGTGCTCTTAGATATCCTATCATTGTTTTAGTGGCAATTTCTATAGCATTTACTATTTTGATGGTTTATGTTGTTCCAAAATTTAAAGAGATTTTTGCCAAATTTCATACACAGTTACCTCTTCCTACAAGAATACTTCTGTTTTTGGAAAATATCATACATAATTATGGCTGGTATTTGCTTTTTTTCATCATAGGCAGTATCGCAACCATGAAATTTTTATATGTAAACAATGAAGACTTCAAGCGGGGGTTTGACAAATACATACTAAAAGTATATCTGTTTGGTAAAATTATTTTCAATGCCACTATGTACAGGTTTACCATGATATTTACACAGCTTATTGCAGCAGGTATTCCTATAGCTGACGCTTTGGATACTGCAGTTTTAACAGTTGATAATACAACCATAAAAGAGAAACTTTCAAATGTAACTGTTTCAGTTCAAAGAGGTATGTCACTTTCTGATGCTTTTAAAGATACAGGACTCTTTCAGGGAATGCTTTTACAAATGGTGGGGGCAGGAGAGAGAAGTGGTACTCTTGATACCATGCTTGAAAAAGTTTCTGATTATTTTAAGATGAGATTTGATGAAATAGTTGATAATATTTCAAGTTATATCGAGCCTATTTTGATAGGCTTTATTGCTGTAATGGTCTTAATGATGGCACTTGGTATCTTTTTACCTATGTGGGATTTGGCATCTGCGGTTAAACACGGATAAGACCCGCTTCTTCCAAAAAGATAGAGTGGGTAAACTCTATCTTTTTTATTTTGTCATATTTGGCATAAGAGAGATATAGTATCTCCTTTGCTCTGGTGGTTGCTACATAAAAGAGTCTTCTCTCTTCTTCCAAAGAGCCGCCTTGACTCATCAGTTTTTTATTTGGAAATCTTCCATCCATCAAGTCTATAATGTAAACTTCTTTAAATTCCAAGCCTTTACTGGCATGGACACTTAAAAGATTAACCCCTTCTCCTTCGCTCATTTCACTGCTTCCCAAGACCAAAGCATTTAAAAATTTTTCCATATTATTGTAATTTTTTGCTATATTTGCCAGTATCCAGGCTTTTGAGATAATTTTATGTGAAATTTCTTTGGCTTTTTCTTCATCAAATCCACCGTTTTTCAAAGATGCCCTTTGTCTGGCTAGAGTATCTGCTATATGGTGGTATAGATTTGAATTTATAAGGTTTGATATAATTTTGTAAGGAAGTTGACTACGGTTTGAATATTTTACAAATTTATACAGCTCATAAATAAAAAGTGCACCGTCACTGGAAATTTTTGGATGTTTTAGTATAGGGTTTGAGAGAAATTTTTCTTCAAAACCCAACTCTTTAAATCTACTAAGTGAGCCAAGAGTATCAAAGTGATCAAAGAGTCCAAGTTGGTAATTTTGCTTTCTTTTGTCATACGGATTCTTGCACTCCATATCAGGGTTTATAAGACCTTGTAAGATATTACCGTTGCCTAACTTCATCAACCCCTCAAATATCTCTTTGCCTATAACCGAGCCTATTCCTCTGGCATATTCAAAAACACCCACAAAAGACATGATATCTTTTGGGTTTGTTAAGATAGAAAACAGGTCCAAAAGTGCTTTTATCTCTTTTGTATCAAAAAAACTGATACTGCCTTTTCTTTTGCAGCTTATTTCAAACTCTCTCAAAGCTACTTCCATACCGTCAGCACTGGAGTTGTTCCTGAAGATTACCGCTATTTGCTCATGAGGGGTTTGAGAATATTTTATCTTTTTGGCAACTGCTTCATACTGATCGTATACTTCACCAAAAACCAATAGTTTTGGAGGATATCCATTTTTCTCTTTTGTTACAATCAACTCTTTTTGATAAAGTCTTGGATTTTTTTTGATAACCCTGTTTGCCAAAGAGAGTATATCCTTGGTTGAGCGATAGTTTTTATTTAAAGAAAAAATCCGGGCATTTTTATATCTTTTTTGAAATGTGCCTATGATGTTTATATCAGCACCGTTAAAAGCATATATGCTTTGGTCATAATCCCCCACACAAAAAAGTGACGGTGGAGCAAATGCATCTATAACTTTTCCCTGCAATGTGTTGGTATCTTGATATTCGTCTACGAGTATCTCTTTAAAGTCAAAATTATTTTTTTTTGCCTCCCGGGTTATATTGATAAGAAGATCATTGTAATCAACATAACCGTAACTTTTTTTAAGACCAACAAATTCTTCGAGAATATCTTCATAAATATCTAAAAAAGGTTCATGTTCGGGATTTTTTTTCATAAGCCAATCTGAAAAGCTTTCGTTATTAAAACTGTTTTGATAGAGTGAAAAAATATCATACAGATATGAGTACTGATACTGTTTTGTTTTGCTCTCTATGTGATGAAACACTCTTTTTTCATAGATACTTTTTAAAAGTATTTTTAACTCTTTGGGCTGTTTTAGGGTGATACCCCGGTTTTGTTGTTTTA
>CAZMKH010000003.1:4232-23170 GCA_964566455.1 uncultured Campylobacteraceae bacterium
AGTATTTTTAACTCTTTGGGCTGTTTTAGGGTGATACCCCGGTTTTGTTGTTTTAAGAGTCTGTAACTTACAGAATGAAATGTGCCCGCTGTAATATTTTTTACTGTATCTTTGTCAAAGTATTTTGATACTCTCTCTATCATTTCAGCAGAGGCTTTGTTCGTAAAAGTTAAAAGCAGTATCTGGTTAGGAGATACACCTGATTGCAAAAGATGTGCTATTCTTGCAACTATGGTTGAAGTTTTGCCGGTTCCTGCTGATGCAATAACAAGGTTATACCCCGGTTTTGCAGTAGCGGCTTTGTACTGCTCGTCATTTAACCTGCTTAAAGGCAAGGAGCACTCTTCTTATCCCAGTGAATTACTGCCCAGCAAACAAAATCACTCTCTTCTTCCTCTTTATTTTTTAATTTCAAACGGTAATACTCTTTTAAAAGTGATATTTGTTTTTCAGACAGTTCACCTATACTCCATATAATACTACTAACAAAACTATCTTCATCACTGTACTGTTTTTTTCTTCCTTCACTTTTTATGTAGTTTAGTGTCGGCATAACACCCATTTGATAAAGGATATTGACAGTATATATAAAATCAGGCTTTTTGTTGATTTGTTTGCCGATGTAATTTAATATATCATCACTGATAAAACTTCCACCTACTTTATAGGTAAGATAGACTCTTTTCTTTGCTTTTTTGTTTAATTTTTTAAGGGCATCTTTCATATCGCTGACTTCCATAGACCTTGAAGCCAGGACTATATCAGCTTTAGGTACACTTTCCCAGCTGTCTTCCCATGAAAGATGAATAGTTTGAATATTATCAATATTTCTCTTTTTTGCCTCTTTTTCGACTTCATCAAGCATAACTTTTGAAAAATCAAGTGCATATACTTTTTTGAATTTGTCTGCAACAAGTAAAGATATATTACCGACACCACATCCAACATCCAAAAAAGTTTCACATTCGCTAAAATCCATCAAATTTAACAACTCTTCATTGTAAATGCTTTTATGAATTCTTTTGGAAATACTCGGAGCTTTTTTGTTCCAGTCATGTACGCTTTTTGGCTTGAAGGTAGAATTTTGTTTTTGGTTTTTATACAGTTCGTTAAAGTCGATTTTATCAATACTCAAGAGAGCTCCTTTATGAGCTTAAGAAGGAGTGGTGGGTTCACTAGGACTCGAACCTAGGACCGCTCGGTTATGAGCCGAGAGCTCTAACCAACTGAGCTATGAACCCTCCATTTAAGAGTTGAAATTGTACCTAAAGAATTCTTAAAAATAGTTTATTTATACTTAATCTTGCTATACATGGTGTCATATCTAAAAGAGAAAAGGTTTTCCAATATACCAAAGATAACCATAAAGGTTATAAAACTGCTTCCTCCATAACTGAAAAACGGTAAAGGAACCCCGACCACGGGTGCCAGGCCTACTGTCATAGCGATATTTACACTCATATATATAAATATCATAAAACTGACCGAACTTGTCATAGCCTTTAAAAAATAATCTTTTCCTATCCTGAAATTCAGTGTCATCAAATGCAAAATAAGAGACATATATAAAAATATAAGTCCAACTCCTCCAAGAAAACCAAACCTTTCCACAAAATATGCAAATATAAAATCACTTGTAGAAACAGGTAAAAATTTTAAATGTGTTTGAGTTGCTTTTTCTTTACTTTTTCCCTTTAAGCCGCCTGAGCCTATAGCTATGATAGACTGTCTTACATGGTAACTTTTTTTATCACCTAAAAAATCGGTAATTCTTTTTTTCTGATAATCATGCAAACTGTTGTATAAAATCGGCGCAGAAACTATAACTGAAATAGAGAGTATTATCCATATTTTTTTATTGACACCTATGATAAAAAGTGTTGCATAGCCAATGAGTAAAAGTATAAGCGCAGTACCAAGGTCAGGCTCTTTGAGTATAAGAGCAAATGGTAGAAGAATATAGAAACTAAGTTTTAAAAAATCTTTCCATCCATAACCTTGTGGAGGAGGCGGATTGGATTTGACAAGATATGCCAGCATCAGTAAAAATGCAGGCTTAAACAACTCTGAAGGCTGAATGGTAAAATTTACAAAAGGTATCTCAAGCCATCTTCTGGCACCCAGTTTCACAACACCGAAAAAATCAACACTGATAAGCAAAATTATACTTATCCAATATAAAAAGGGTATAATCCAGTCAAGTTTTCTAATAGGCATGATAAAAGCAATAAAAAAAGCAACAACTCCTACACTAAAATAGACAAGTTGTTTATAAGCAAGTGTTTGACTGGCTTCATTTACCAGATAAAATGATAAAATAACTATAGGTATCACCAAGATAGGTATAACAAAGTCAAAATGTGTTAAAATTCGTCTGTCTATTTGAAGCAAAATTAGCCTTAAATTTTTTAATTATTATACACAAAAGAGGATAAATTGGAGTTTATATCACAAAGTGGAAGACTTGATAAAGTTTTACAGCAATATTTAAAAAGTACCAGAAATCAGATAGAACATTTCATTAAAAACGGCAATGTAAAAGTAGACGGCAAAATCGTAAAAAAATGTGGATACAAGCTAAGCGGCGGAGAAAATATAGAGTATGATATAAAAAAAGCAGAATCAAAAAAAGAGTATGAGATAAACTTTGATATTGAAAAACTGTATGAAGATGAAGATATCCTTATCATAAACAAACCGCCTTTTTTGACAGTTCATCCAGCACCCAGTGTAAAAGAGGCGACACTTGTTGATTGGTTAAAAAAGGAAAATATTTCACTTTCGACCATAAGCGGTGAAGAAAGACACGGCATAGTTCACAGGATTGACAAACAAACAAGCGGAGCCTTGGTGATAGCTAAAAACAATGAATCTCATCTTGAGCTATCCAGACAATTAGAAGATAAAAGTATGGGCAGATATTATTTGGCTATCATAGACACTCCTTTGAAAGATAATATAATTGTAGAAAAAAGTATAGCAAGAAACAGAAAAAACAGACTGAAAATGGCAGTTGATGAAAAAGGAAGAGTTGCAAAAAGTGCTTTTTTAAAACTCATAACTTCCAATAATGAAAAAAATGAACTGATTGCGGCAAAACTTTTCACAGGAAGAACTCATCAGATAAGGGTGCATTTAAGTACTCTTTCTCGCCATATTTTGGGCGATGATTTATACGGTTTTAAGAGCAAAGAGGGTAAAATAAAAAGAGTAATGTTGCATGCATATATACTTTATCTTATTCATCCCAAATCCAAGAAGAAGATATATGTAAAAGCACCTTTGCTGAAAGATTTTAAAGATATTTTAGAAAAAAATTTTACAATGGAGAATGTATATGAAAAAATTGATACTGATTATATCATCCATAGTTTTAACACTTGTTTTTAGCGGATGCCAAAATATAGTACCCACACCTCCCAAAAGGACAATAGATCCAAATATGCCGATTGTTAAAGATATCAAGATATTGACTGATATGACAGAAGTTGCTTTTGAATGGACTCCTGTATATACTGCCAATATAAAGGGATACCATATATATAGGTCAGATCCGTTAAAAAAAGATGGCAAACTTCATTTGATAGCTACTGTTGATGACAGATATGTATCTCATTATGTTGATACAAAATTGGTTCCGGGAACTGTGTACTACTATAGGATGTCTACCTTTACTGACGGAAACAGAGAGTCTGAACCAAGCAGTGTAGTAGAAGCCAAGACCATGCCTCTTCTTGCCTCGGTTCCTTTTGTGAAAGCAATTTCAGGGTTGCCTCACAGGATAAAAATCATATGGAGACCTCACCCAAATCCAAGAGTTGCAGCTTACATCATACAAAGAAATGATTTGACCAATCTTGAGTGGAAAGATATAGCAACAATTGACGGAAGGCTCAATGCCGAATATATTGATAAAGGCTTAAAAGATAACAAGAGTTACAGATACAGGGTAAAAGTTAAAACTTATGACGATATCATATCAACACCAAGTGATGTGGTAGAGGGTAATACAAAACCCTTGCCTCCGATAGTATCAAATGTGAAAGCAACAAGAGATTTGCCCAAAAGGATAGAAATTACATGGCAAAAAAGCCCAAAAAAAGATGTAGTTTACTATAATGTGTACAGAGCTGTAACACCGTATCTTTTTTATACCTATTTGGCAAAGACAGCTGACAATAAATTTGTTGATATGATAGGAAAAGACGGAGTTGCAAGATATTATAAGGTAACAGCCGTAGATAATGAAGGGCTTGAATCTTTAAAGCAGGAAAACCCCGTAATGGGAACGACACTCAGCAAGCCTGCCAGTCCCGTTTTGACAAATGTTGTAATGGACGGAAATTTTGTAAAAATAACTTGGAAAAGAGGTGATAACAGAGCAGTTAAATATACTGTCATTAAAACTTATAGCGAAGGTTTTTCACAAAAAAAAATAAAATATATAAATATTTATGACAATGTTTATATAGATAAAGATATAGCTCCCGGTAAAAGTTACTCTTACTCTGTTATAGCAGTTGACAAATACGGTATAGAGTCCAAACCCACAGAAGAAGTAAGTATAGATGTTCCAAAACAGGATAATGTCAACTAATGCCCAACGCACATGTAAAAAAGAGCGTTTTGCTTGATTTTCCCTATAGTCATGATGATTTTACTTTTGGTTTTAAAGCCGAGTCAAAATATGATATCTTGATATCAGCAGGCTATAAAAATGAAAAGTTTTTTTTATGTCTGGTTGAAAAAGATGATAAATTTTTAATAAAAGCTGATAAATTGACAAGGCCGACAAATGTAAAAATATTACAAGATGCCATGCAGGCTTTTATCAAAGCAAATAGTTTGAGTATAATCTCTTCCAATATATACTCAAAAAAAAATCATTTAAAAACAAAATCCAAGTTTTTAAAAAATATTAAGGATTTTATGGAGTTTAGCCCAAACAGTGAGATGGAGATAGAGATAGGATTTGGCAGTGGCAGACACTTGCTTCATCTTGCCAGGCAAAACCCGCAAAAGATTTTTTTAGGTATTGAGATACACAAACCGTCCATCGAGCAAGTCTTGAAACAGTGTCAATTGCAAAATATTGAAAATATATTGGTTTTGGATTATGATGCGAGGATAGTGCTTGAAGTTTTAGAGTCAAATAGTGCTGACAAGATATATGTTCACTTTCCCGTCCCCTGGGATAAAAAACCTCACAGAAGAGTTATAAGTAAAGATTTTTTGGAAGTTGCACTGAGAGTACTGAAAAAAGGCGGAAAGCTGGAACTTAGAACTGACAGTGAAAAATATTTCAGATATTCGTATGAGCTGTTTTTGTCTTTAAGCAGATGTGAATTTAGTGTCAAAAAAAACAGTAATCTTGAAATATCGAGCAAATATGAAGACAGATGGAAAAAAATGCAGAAAAACATATATGACTTACATTTGATGAATTTGGAAGCTTCTGAGAATAAAAAAGCTTACAATATTGAAAGTTTTGACAAAGAAGTTGATTTTAAAAAAATATATGAAAAATTTAACAATAAAAAAATAAAAAAAGAGGGATATTTTGTCCATTTTGAAAATATTTATAAAATTGATGAAAATTCCGGCATATTAAAGCTCTCTTTTGGGGCATATGACAGACCCGAGCATAAATATTTGCTGATAGAAAGCTCTAAAGTCTCTTACCTGCCAAATACGGTCTTGCCTATATGGCAAAACAAAGAGTCAAATAAAATTATAAAAGAGTATTTGTATGAATAATGAAGAAAAAAGCAGTGTAATTATAGCTGAGAATCTTTCGCTCTCATATAAAAAAAATGAACCGATTTTGCAAAATATCACTTTAAATATAAAAACAAAAGATTTTGTTTTTATAACAGGAAAAAGCGGCAGCGGCAAATCAACTTTTTTAAAGTCTCTTTACGCTGTTTTACTGCCAAGAATGGGAAAATTAAATGTATGTGGAATTGAGTTAAACAATATCTCAACCCCCAACAAAAATTTTCTCAGAAAACATTTGGGAGTAGTTTTTCAAGACTATAAACTCATTGACGGCTGGACAATAGAAAAAAATGTAATGCTTCCACTTTTTATAGCAGGTTTTTCCAAAGAGGTGTGTCTTTCGCAGGCTCACAAACTCTTAAAGCATGTAAAACTTTTACACAAGGCTGATAAATATCCTCCGGAACTCAGTGGTGGAGAACAGCAGAGAGCAGCTGTTGCAAGAGCTTTGGCTCACAACCCTGTTCTTATCCTTGCAGATGAGCCTACCGGCAATCTTGATGATTATTCAAGCGGAGTAATATGGGATCTTTTAAAAGGTGCAAATGAGCAGCTTGGAACCACTATAGTAACAGTTACGCATAGAATCCCTTCGCTTTTAAGAGTAAATTACAGGCACTTTATCATAGACAACGGAGGCATGGATGAAATTTGTTAAGTATCATATTTCCATAATACTGCCTCTGTTTCTGCTTCTTTTTTCTATTGAGAGTTTTTTTGTTTTAAAAGGTGTTATAGATAATTATGAAAAAAAACTAAGCAGCGAATACTCTATAGTTGTAGTATCAAAAGTACCTTTGGATAAAAAAAATATCAAAAAAGAGATAAAATATTTTTACTCTTTAAAATTGACTGATACAGATAATTTGATAAATTCTCTAAAAAACAGTATGGGAGAAAAAAATCTTCAAAAACTAAAAAATGCTCTTCCTCTTTTTTATTCTATCAAGTTAAATCATTTACCTACCAAAAAAGAGTTAAATAATATAAAAGAAAAACTTTTAGGATATACCGGAGTTGAAAAAGTTGTAACTTTTAAAAGAAGCTACAGCAAATTTTACAATTTTTTACTTTTTGATAAAACACTGCTGATGTACTTTACTGTTTTGGTGATGATAATAGTACTATTGCTTATCATAAAACAGGCTGAAGTGTGGATATTTGAACATAAGCAAAGGTTTGAAATTATGTCAATCTTGGGAGCTCCTTTTTGGATGAAAAGTGCCATGCTTTATAGAGTGGTAATAGTTGATGCTATTATCAGTTCATTAAGTGTGTGGATGATATTTTTCTATCTCTTTCACAGTGCAAAATTTATTTCATATGTTGAAAAAATGGGTGTCAGGCTTCCTGAATTTGACTGGCTGAAAGAGGGCGGTGTTCTTTTGGGCATAGGTATAATTGTATCTGTTATATCAGTAACTTTTGCAATTTTGCAATTAAACAAAGAAGAGCAAATTTGATCAGGATAGCTTTTTTGATTTTTGCCGTTGCGGCTTTGTTGTCGGCAAATATAGACAGTAGTATTAAAAAAAATAGAAAAATCCTAAAAGTTAAAAAGTATAAAGCTACAAAGATAAAAGACAAGCTTGAAGATATTGCGGCAAGTATAAACAAGAAGAAGAAAGAGATAGCCGATATCGAGCTTAAGATAAAACAGACAAATGATTTTTTAATTCAACAAAAAGATGAATATACAAATAAACTTAAAGAGTTACAGCAGCTACAGCAAAATATCACTTCTCTTAATCAGACAAAAAGCAAAACCCAGCAGGAGATTATAGATATCATTTCAAAAGAACTTTCTGTCGACATTGTCTCAAGGCAAGACAGCATAGACAGCGTAGACAGGGTTATTGCAGGTGAGAGTATCAAAGTTCTGAGTAAGATTTTACAGGATAAATTTAAAAACATAAAGCAAAAATATATAAATACAAATAAAAAAATTGATACTATATTTTCAAAGATAAAAGAGTTAAAAAACTATATAAACAGCATGCAAAAAAAGAAAAAGATGCTTTCACAAATGAAGCTAAAGAGAGTAAAAAGTATAAAATATCTAAAATACAGAAAAATTGCCTATGACAAAAAACTAAACAAAATCTTCAGCGAACAAAATGCGATAAAACAAACTCTAAACAGACTCAATATACTAAAATTAAAGCGCCAAAAACGAAAAAAAACTGCTAAAAAAATAAAAGTGGCAAACATTAACAATCAAAAAGTTAAAAAACTCGGGAATTCTTATCAAAGAACGAAAACCGTTCGTTACAGAGGACCAAAAACAATTGCACCTCTAAAAAGTTTTTATGTAAAAAGAAAATACGGAGAATATTTTGACCCTATTTACAAAATCAAGATTTTTAATGAGTCTGTGACACTGAAATCAAAAATAAAAAATGCCAAAGTTAAAAATGTTTTAAACGGAAAAGTTGTTTTTGCAAAATCAACTCCAATGCTTGATAATGTTGTTATAATAGAAAATACAAATGGTATTCATACTATATATGCACATCTGTCTAAAATAGCCCCAACAATAAAAAAGGGTGTAAAAATCAGAAAAGGATATGTAATAGGAAGAGTAAAAGATGAGCTTATTTTTGAAGTTACACAAAAAAATGCTCATATAAATCCACTTCGTTTGATAAGATTTTAATTAACTTTTTAGTAAAATATCACCCCTTATAAGGAGAAAAAAGTGAATAAACGGGTACTTGTAAAGTTTTCAGGTGAAGCACTGGCAGCACAAAACGGTTTTGGCATAGATACTACAATATTGAAATTTATAGCCAAAGAGATAAAAGAGCTTGTGCAAAATGATATAGAAGTAGGCATAGTAATAGGCGGAGGAAATTTTATCAGAGGTGTAAGTGCCGCAAAAGACGGTATCATCCAAAGAACCAGCGGGGATTATATGGGGATGCTTGCAACTGTTATAAATGCTGTTGCAATGCAGGAAGCTTTGGAATATATGGGTTTGCAGGTTAGAGTTCAAAGTGCGATAAAAATGGAGCAGATTTGTGAAACATTTATCGTAAGAAAAGCAAACAGACACTTAGAAAAAGGAAGAATAGTTATATTTGCCGCAGGTACCGGCAATCCTTTCTTTACAACTGATACTGCTGCAACTTTAAGAGCAATTGAAATCAAAGCATCCATGATAATAAAAGCCACAAAAGTAGACGGCGTATATGACAAAGATCCAAACAAGTACGGTGATGCAAAAAAACTTGATATATTGAGTTATGATGATGCATTAAAGGATAATATAAAAGTAATGGATGATACATCTATTGCTCTGGCAAAAGATAATTCACTGCCTATTGTTGTTTGCAATATGTTTAAAGAGGGTAATCTTTTAAACATTATAAAAAACGGCGATTTAAGCGGATGTTCAATAGTAAAATAAATAAGTAATAAAAAAACAAAGGAAAAATATGAGACTTGAAAAGATAACAGCAAAAGCTTTGGAAAATTTGAACCACGACAGATATCTGCTCTCTATAGCAGTAGCTAAAAGAGTAGAGCAGTTAAGTGCCGGTGCGGAGCCGGTGATCGATATAGATAAAAAGAAACACAAGTTTACAGATATTGCGTTGATGGAAATTGCTCAAAACAAATTGGATTTGACAGAAATCACAAAAAAGAAGTAATCAAATATTGACAAATTTAATCAAAGAGGTAAAATCCTGCAAAAGTATCGAGCAGGCAAAGAAATTACTTTATTATAAGATAGAATTTGACGAAAGTATAGAAAAAGCTCTAAATTTTTGTATCTTTTATCATGAAGGACAATATAGAAAAAGTGGCGAAGAGTATGCAGTACACCCTATACTTGTAGCTTATATCGTTGCTAATTACGGCGGTGACAAAGAGATGATAATAGCTGCACTTTTGCATGATGTGGTAGAAGATACAGAGTGTACCATAGAGCAGATAAAGGATGAATTTTCCGAATCCGTTGCCAATTTGGTTGAAGGTTTGACAAAAATTGTTGAAATAAGAGATGAAAATCTCGCACCTTCAAATTTGGGAGTAAAACTTGCAAATTCGGCACTTTCATTTAGGAAAATGCTTGTTGCCTCTATTGAAGATGTAAGAGTTTTAGTCATAAAACTTTGTGACAGGCTTCACAATATTTTAACCATTGAAGCACTAAAGCCTGAAAAACAAAAAAGAATTGCAGAGGAAACACTTGTTGTTTATGCTCCTATAGCTCACAGACTCGGAATTTCAACTATAAAAAATGTTTTGGAAGATATTTCGTTTTCCATAGTTATGCCAAAAGAGTATGAAAAGATAGACAATTATCTAAAAGAGCATTCACAGCAACTTCAGCTAAAATTAAATCATTTTATTTCACAAATTCATACTTTGCTGATAAATAACGGTTTCATAGACGGTAGTTTTGATTTGCAAAAGAGGATAAAGCACCACTACTCGATATATCTTAAAATGCAAAGAAAAGGTATAACTATAGAAGAGGTACTTGACCTTTTGGCTATCAGGGTTATTGTAGAAAAACCGTTGGAATGCTACAGGGCCCTTGGTATCATACACTTAAATTTCAGTCCTTTGATATCAAGATTTAAAGATTATATTGCAGTTCCAAAAGAGAACGGCTATCAAACCATACATACAACAGTATTTGATGACAAATCCATCATAGAAGCCCAGGTTAGGACTTATGATATGCATAAATCTGCCGAGTATGGCCTGGCAGCCCACTGGAAGTACAAGGAGAGCGGTCTTAGTCCAAAACTTGAATGGTTACAAGAACTTCAAGAGGGTCATCAGCAAAATGGAGATATCCAGGAGTTTTATGAATATGCCACAAATGATTTATATAGTGAGGATATATCTGTATTTTCACCCAAAGGTGATATTTTTACTCTTCCAAAAGGTACTACGGCACTTGACTTTGCATATATCGTTCATACCGAAGTTGGAAATCATGCCAAAGAGATATATGTAAACAAACAAAAAGTACCACTTTTGACAAAGCTTAAAAATGGAGATATTGTCAATGTTGTAACATCTGACAAACCGATTTACAGATGTAGTTGGATAAATTCACTTAAAACTTCAAAAGCAAGAAATGCTATCGCACTTAGCTGCAGGCAAAAAACAAGAGAAATAAATCAAAAGGTGGCAATCAATATTCTCAGTACAATTTTTCATGTCAGAGAAGGAAGACTTTTGGCATGGCTTAGAAAAGAGAAGTTTTATAAAAAAATAGATAAAGCTGCTGTTGATTCGCAGTTTTTAAGAGATATTGTATCAGTATTGAACAAATACTCCAAAAATGATAAAATCTTTTTTCCTATTTTAAAAATAGGGCAACATAAGATAAAAAAACAAAAATTTGATCACCTGGTATTTTATGCTGATTTTAATATATCAAACATATTGTTTGACTACTGCTGTCATCCAAAAATCGGTGATGATATAGTTGCCTTTAAAAAAGGATCGAATGTTACAATTCACCATAAACTTTGTGAAAAAGCTATAAAACTTATAGAAAACAAAGAGCCTATGGTGTTTGTGAAGTGGGCAAGAGATCTTCCTAGTAGAACAAAGATTATTGTTACATTGGAAAATAGAAGAGGCTCTTTAGCGGCTTTTTTGACATTTTTGGCTAAAATAGGTATAAATGTTATAAGTATAGAGCTTGGAAACGATGAAGAGCAGTTGGCTGACTTTTTTGAGTTGATTGTTGAAATTCCTAGTTCTAATTATGATAAAATAACAAAACAGTTAAAAGAAAAATATAAAACTATAGAGTTATTCAGTGTAAATAACTCAAACAAGGTGAGGTAAATGGTACAAAAGGCTTTAAAAGAGATAAAAAGAGGTGTAGCTGAAATCATTGATGAAGAGAGGGTTACAGAGCTTTTAAAAAATTATTATGAAAATGGTGAAAATTATTATATTAAAGCAGGGTTTGACCCTACAGCACCTGATTTGCATTTGGGACATACGGTTTTGATACAAAAAATGGCTTTGATGCAAAAGTATGGAGCAAGAGTACAGTTTGTCATAGGGGATTTTACCGGTATGATAGGAGACCCTACAGGTAAAAACGAAACCAGAAAAAAACTTGACAGAGAAACCGTTTTAAAAAATGCAAAAACATATGAAGAGCAGGTTTTTAAGATATTGGACCCTGAGAAAACAGATATTGTATTTAACTCCAAATGGTTTACGGAAATGGGAAGTATCGGGCTTGTTGAATTGACTACAACATTTAATGTGGCCAGAATGTTGGAGAGAGAGGATTTTGAAAAACGATTTAAGTCAAATACTCCTATCAGCATAAGTGAATTTTTGTATCCTTTGCTTCAGGGTTATGATTCTGTAGCACTTAAAAGTGATATTGAGCTTGGAGGAACAGATCAGACTTTCAATCTTTTGATGGGCAGACATCTCCAAAGAGCCTATAACATAGGCAAAGAACAAGCAGTCATAACAATGCCTCTTCTTGAAGGACTTGATGGGGTTAACAAGATGAGTAAATCACTTGGCAATTATATAGGTATTACCGAGAGTCCTGATGATATGTTCGGTAAGATTATGAGTATTAGTGATGAGCTTATGTGGAAATATTATGAAGTATTGAGTGATAAAGATTTGGATGAGATTAAAGAACTTCAAGAGAGTGTTAAAGATGGCTCTTTGCATCCAAAAAAAGCCAAAGAGATGCTGGCTCTAGAGATAGTAAAGAGATATCACGACAGCGATAAAGCACAAAACGCAAAATTAGAATTTGATAAAGTCCATTCAAAAAAAGAGATGCCGAGTGATATGAAAGAGTATACTCTAAATGCTCCTGTTTGGATAGCCAAGGCTTTATGTGAAACAGGACTTGAAAGTTCCACATCCCAAGCAAGAAGAGATATAAAACAAGGCGCTTTAAAGATAAACTCACAGAAGTGTCAAGATGAGCAGTTGCAGTTGCAAAAAGGTGAATATATACTGCAGGTAGGAAAAAGAAAATTTGCCAAAGTAAAGGTTGTGTGATGTCATACAAAAGCTTAAAAATAGGTAAACATACTATCAAAATTCCCATTGTTCAAGGCGGAATGGGTGTAGGTATCAGTTGGGACAAGTTGGCAGGAAATGTCAGTAAAGAAGGTGGTTTGGGAGTTATAAGTTCAGTTGGAACAGGGTATTATAAAGATAAAAAATTTATTCAAAAAGCCATCAGCGACAGACCCTATGAAACAGCAAATTTTTACTCAAAAGATGCACTCAAACAAATATTTAAAAATGCCAGAAAGATTTGTGGTGATGCTCCTTTGGCTTCAAATGTTTTATATGCCATTAATGATTATGGAAGAGTTGTCACAGACTCATGTGAAGCAGGGGCCGATATCATCATAACCGGTGCAGGACTTCCTACCAATATGCCTGAGTTTACCAAAGATTTTCCTGATGTTGCACTGGTTCCCATAGTATCATCAGCAAAAGCTCTTAAAATCATATGCAAAAGATGGACTCAAAGATATGATAGAGTTCCTGATGCTGTTATAGTCGAAGGACCGTTAAGTGGAGGACACCAGGGATTTACTTATGAGCAGTGTTTTGATGAAGCTTACAAGTTGGAAAACTTGATTGCTCCCATATTGGAAGAGATAAAAAAATGGGGTGATTTTCCTTTGATAGCCGCAGGAGGAATATGGGATAAAAATGATATTGATAGATTTTTATCTCTTGGTTGTAGCGGTGTTCAAATGGGTACAAGATTTATCGGAACTTATGAATGTGATGCACATGATAATTTTAAAGAAATACTGCTTTCTTCAAAAGAAGAGGATATAAAACTTTTCAAATCTCCCGTGGGTTACCCTGCCAGAGGAGTAAAAACAAATCTTTTTAAAAAGATAGAAGAGGGTAGTGCTCCTAAAATAAAATGCATCAGCAACTGTGTAGCCCCTTGTCACAGAGGAGTAGAAGCAAAAGCAGTAGGTTACTGTATAGCCGATCGTCTTAGTGATGCAATTATGGGAGACAAAGAAAACGGGCTGTTTTTTACAGGAAGTAACGGATACAGACTTGATGAACTTATAAGCGTAAAAGAGTTAATGCATAGATTGGTTAATGGGGAAGAAAGTTAAACATTTATTTTTGGTTTTTATAGTTGTTTTTGCAGTCATTTCAGGTGCATCTGAACTCAATAATTCTGTTTTGCATATTTCAAAGAAGCTAAAGAGTGCCGAAAAAAATGATATAGTCAAAATTTATCATGACTTAAAAAGCAAATATATAAAAGCTATCATAAATGATGATAAAGAGGCTCAAATTTCAGCCATCAAAGCTTTGATAAAAAGCTCAAAAATTTTGAATGTTCCTTATGTCCATTATCAAGAAGAGTTATCCCTGCTTTTAAAAGAAAAAAAACCAAAAAAAACCAAAAAGTCCCCTAAGAAAAAGATAACGAATTCATATATAAAGTCAATAGCATCCTTTAAAGACAAAGTTATTATAACGCTTAACCAAAAAGTACAAAAACAGGATATAAAATTTTATGAATTAAACTCCAAAAACAGATATAGAGATATATTTGATATAAAAACAAAATTAAAATTCAAAGTCAAAAAAATTTCACTCAAAAGTATCAAAAGTATAAGAATATCACAATATGACACCAAAACAGTACGAATAGTTTTGGAATCAAGCAGGCCTGTAAATTCGATATTCAGTATCGAAAAAAATAAAATCATCATAAAAGTAGATAATAAAAGATATTTTTCTTCCAAAAAAACATACTATAAAAAACCTGTAAAAACTTATACGGAAAAATATTTTACACCGCTTACAAAACAGAAGATTGTAATTATAGACCCTGGTCACGGTGGTAAAGATACTGGAGCCATAGGGTATAAAAAGCTTCGAGAAAAAAATGCGGTACTCAAAATCGCACTGAAATTAGGCAAATATCTAAAAAAATATGGTTATAAAGTGTATTATACAAGAAGCAGAGATATCTTTATTAAGCTAAGAAACAGAACTCATTTTGCCAACTTGAAAAAAGCTGATATTTTTATATCCATTCATGCCAATGCCGCTCCAAAAAGAAGCCAGTATTTAGTAAGCAAAGGTATAGAGACATATTTTTTATCTCCGGCTAGAAGCGCAAGAGCGAAAAGGGTTTCAGCTTTGGAAAACAGAGTGGATTTAAGCAGTATGGATTACTTTTCAAAACAGGTATTTTTAAATTTTCTAAATAGAGAAAAAATCGTGTCATCCAACAAATTGGCTATTGATATACAAAGAGGCATACTTAAAAATATCAGAAAAAGATACAGAGTGGTTGACGGCGGAGTTAGAAAAGCTCCGTTTTGGGTGCTTGTGGGAGCTCAAATGCCCGCAGTTCTTATTGAAACCGGCTATATTACAAATCCGACTGAAGCTACAAGACTTTTCAACCCATATTATGAGGATTTGCTTGCAAAGGGAATAGCTGACGGAGTCGCCAGCTATTTTGATAAAAACAGATAAACCATTACTCTTGGGCTCTTGCGCCGAGATTGCCGTATCTGTGGAAACTGTGGGATATGCTTTGCTCCATCATATAGTTTAAAAGCTCTATCCTTCCCTCCATCAAAGGCCTTTGTCTTATGATGAACTTTGCATCTTTTGAAGCTTGTTTGAAAATAAACTTTGATACTTTGTTAATATCGGAATAGATAACCCTTTGAGCATCTTTAAAAGATTTTGTAAATTCCTCTTCAGTTTCTCTTAAAATCGTATCTCCTTCATTTAGTATCTCATCTTTGTTTTCAAATATGAAGTTTATAGTACTGCTTTGAGCATATTCGATGCTGATATGAACTTTTACTCCACATATATGAGCTGCAAAAACTCTGCTAAGCACATCAAACAAGCTATCACTTTTTACAACTCTTAAAGCAACTTTATCCAAAGGAATATACCTGAAGATATTGTCTTCACCTCTGATATGCGTATAATCCTTTTCTACTGCAAACTCATTTTTATAATTTTCCAGATAACTGGCAAGCGCTGCTTTGAGATTGGAAAAGTCTATAAGAAACTCTTTATAAACTCCTTTGTTTGCTATCTCTATCCATTTGTCAATGTTTTTAAAATATTGGTGATTTATATGCTCTTTTATATTTGGTTTATCTATCTCTTCAATATCCATAAATTGAGTTATATAGTTATATATACCTACTTTTCTGCCTGCACCTATGGCAGATTTGCCCATTCCTCCAAAAGGCTGTCTTAAAACTATTGCTCCGGTTGTACCTCTGTTTATGTATAGATTGCCTGCTTTTATATTTTCTTTCCAATACTCTATCTCTCTTTCATCAAGTGATTCAAGTCCGGAAGTAAGCCCGTATCCTGTTTTATTTACCAGGTTGACGGCATCTTTTAAATCTTTTGCTTTTAAAACTGAAAGTACGGGTCCGAAAAGTTCATTCATATGACAAAAGCTGCCATCTTTTACTCCCCATCTAATTGCAGGTTTTAGCATATATTCATTGTCATTGGCAAATTCAGGCTCCAATGCCCAACTTTCACCTTTTTCAAGCGAATCTATAGCTTTTTTCAAATTGCCCCCTACGGGATTTGCAAGAGTGCCAATCCTGTTTTCAAAATCCCAAACAGAACCTGTTTTTAAACTTTTTGCTGCATCTATAAGAGCAGATTTAAAGTTTTTATCATTATAAACTTCCTCTTCCAGGATAAGTAAAGAGGTGGCAGAGCACTTTTGCCCGCTGTTTGAAAAAGCTGAATGGATTACATTTTTTATAGCTTGCTCTCTATCACTCATAGCTGTAACTATAGTAGCATCTTTACCTCCCGTTTCAGCAGTTAAAAAGAGATCTTCCCTTGCTTTTAGCATTTTGTGTGCGGTATCCTCACCGCCTGTAAGTATAACAAAATCAACATCTTTGTTTGTTGTCAAATGCTCTCCTGCAAGAGCTCCTGAAGATGGAACAAATTGAAGAGTGTTTTTGCTAACTCCTGCATCCCAAAAGCATTTACACAGTTCATAGGCAGTCAAAACTGCTGCACTTGCCGGCTTTAAAATGACACAGTTTCCTGCAGCCAATGCGGCAGCTATCCCTCCAGCAGGAATGGCAATGGGAAAATTCCAAGGCGGGATGACGACACCTACTCCTTTTCCTTTAAATTTTAAATTTTTAAATTTTTCAAAATATCTGCTTGCATGTGGATAAAACTCTAAAAAATCAACCGCTTCACTCACTTCGACATCGCTTTCAAAGAAAACCTTTCCTACTTCAGCAGCCGCTACTCCTATAAGGTCACCTCTTTTTTTTCTGATTTCATTTGCGACACTGCACAATATCTTGTGTCTTTGTTCATAAGTCAGACTTCTCCATCCATCTTTGTCTTCTTTTGCACACTTGACAGCTTCATGCAGGTCATTTTCAGTTGCCAAAGCAAATTTGCCGACCGTTACGGTTTGTGGCAGTTGTGATTTGTCTATAACAGTTTTTGTTTTTCTGTTTTGCATTATAGTTTTGGCTGATATGATTAAAGGTGTGATATCAGGCTCGAAATCATCACTTTTCATCCATTTTTTTCTTATCTCTTCAGCCCATGTTTTGTTATTTGTCAAAATAAAATCTGTATCGGGTTCATTTTTAAACTTACCTGTAAGATAACTGCTTTGTTTGTAGTTTTCCCAAGTCTCATGCAATCTGTCTTGTTTTCTCTTCGAGCCTATAAAAAGATTTTTAGAGTTTTTGAATGAATCGATAAATTTGTTTTTTAGCATATTCCATTCACTTGAGCCGACCTTTAAACCAAATGAATATCTTATAAAGTTTTCTTTGCCACCGTTTTCATCAAGTCTTCTTACCAGGTAAGCAATTGCATTGGTAAATTGCTCTTTTTTTGCAACAGGAGCATAAAGAATCAAATCTTTGCTTATCTCTTTTATGGCAAGTCTGGCAGATTCACTCATGCCTTCCAACATCTCCATGGAGTGATACTCTTGTACTCCATACTCTTTTGCAAGTGTATAGGCATATGCCTGTTCAAAAAGATTGTGTGAAGCTATACCCAGGTGAACATATTTGATATTTTCTTTTCTCATACCGTATTCGGTCATAACTTTATAGTTGCTGTCAGTGTCAATTTTTTTATCATATGGCGCAAGTGACCACCCTTTAAGAGATGCTTCGGTTTTTTCCATCTCCATATTTGCACCTTTTACTAGACGCATCTTGATAGGACTGCCTCCGTTTTCCACCCTTTTTTTTGCGAAATTTATCAACTTCTTTTGCCACAGATGAGAATCCGGAAGATATGCCTGAAGTACAATTCCTGCATAAAAATCTTTGAATTCCGGTTTACTCAGTGTTCTTGTAAAGGCGTGGTATGTCAAGGCCAAGTCTCTGTACTCTTCCATGTCAAGGTTGATAAATTTGTTTTGCTCTTTGCCTTCGTGGTTTATGTAACTGTATTTTTTTGCCTGTGAAAATATTTCACTGAGTCTTTGCATTAAATGTTCTATGGTTTTTTCATATGAGAGCGGATTGATTTGTGAAAAAATAGTAGAAATTTTTATGGAAATATAATCAACATTGGGATTTTTTAACAGTTCAAGATATTTGGAAACTCTGGATTTTGCTTCTTCTTCACCTAAAACTACTTCACCTATGAGATTGACATTGACTCTTGTGCCCTCTTTTTTTCTTTTTTGCAGATGAGCGTTAAAACTTTCATCTTCTCCTTTTATTACAACTGTTTTGGTATCTTCTCTTATATTGTTTATGAAAAGTGGAACTGACAAATCAGGAAAATAAACACCTATATTTAAAAACAGAAATATCAAAAATCTTTCACTTGTCGTAAAAAAAGAAGCCATGCCGTATTTATTGAAAAGATACTCTATCTGGTCGGCAACTCGCTTATTGTTTTTTGTTCTAAATGATTGATCCATCAACTCAATGAGCAAAAGCTTATCTTTTGGGTGCGAGAGCATTTTTTTCATTTTCAAGTGAAATTTTTTGTCAAAATCACTTACAAGCTCATCAGCTCTTTGTTGCCATTTTTCAGCCAATTCAATTGAACGCTGAATAATTGTTTCGTTATTTAGCATTATAAATCCTTTAAAATTGAATTCTCTTTTTCTTTTCTATGTATTGTATATACTCCTACTG
>CAZMKH010000004.1:0-6002 GCA_964566455.1 uncultured Campylobacteraceae bacterium
TAAATTGTTATTTTGAGGTATAAATGAACAGCAGTTATATCATAAAGGTTGACTGTCCTGACAAAAAAGGACTTGTTTACAAAGTTTCCGAAGTATTGTATAAAAATGGTGTCAATATCATCACAAACAGAGAATTTGTCGACTTGGAGAACAGGAGATTTTTCTTTAGAGCGGAAGTAAACGGTGAAGTATCCGTTGAAGATATAGAAAACGAGCTTCAAAAAAAGCTGGGCAGCGAAGCAAATATCTATATGTCAAAAAGAAAGAAGAAAAATATCGTTATACTTTGCACCAAAGAAGCACATGCTTTGGGTGATATACTCATAAAGCACTACAGCGGTGAATTAAATGCAAATATTTTGGCTGTGGTCTCTAACTATGAAGTACTTAAATCACTTGTAGATAAATTTGATATCCCATACCATTTCGTTTCACATCTTGGTTTAAGCAGAGTAGAACATGAAGAGCAAATTCTTAAAGTTTTAAAATCATACGAGATAGATTATATCGTTTTGGCAAAATATATGCGGATACTTACACCGGAATTTGTAGAAAACTATAAAAACCGTATCATAAATATACACCACTCCTTTCTACCCGCTTTTATAGGCGCCAATCCATACAAGCAAGCTTATAACAGAGGTGTAAAAATAATAGGTGCAACAGCCCATATAGTAAATGACAACCTTGACGAAGGCCCTATTATTTCACAGGATATTATAAGGGTTGACCATACATACAGTTGGAAAGATATGCAATTGGCCGGAAGAAACATAGAAAAGACTGTTTTGTCAAATGCTCTTACTTTGGCATTCGATGATAAGATATTTATAAACGGAAACAAAACTATAATTTTTTGAGAGAATGATGAAAAAAGGTATATTGGATATAAACCAAAAAGTTACAAAAAATATCTCTGTATGTCATATCTATGATGGAAACACCAAGCTTGATGTATTGGACAGTTACAGCGGTAATTTTTTGCAGTATGATGTCATAGATATAAAAGATGACTCTTATGTTATACCAAAAGCCCATATATTTATACTCGAGTTTGAAAAAATAAATAAAGAGTTGCTCAAATTTATCCAAAAATTAACCTTGAGCCATAATTTTTCACACATATATCTTTTTACAGATATGGACACAAACCCTTCGGTTTTAAAATTTTCTCTAAAATTTGGTATAAAAAATGTATATCCTATAAATATAGATGAGGAGTTTGTAAAAGATTTTTTAAATAAATCAGTAAAAAAAGCAGCCCTTGATATACATCAGACAAATGTATCATATCTTGGAGAACAAATAGATGAAATATATCCGGTTTTGATATTTGAACGAAAGAGGCTAAGTTATATAAACAGTGCGGCAAAAAAATTTTACAACAGTGATAATTTGGGATTTATAGAGAAAATTATAAGAAAAAACAAAGAGTTGTACTCATTGCTAAATGAAGAAAAATCCCTAAATGCAAAACTGCTTGTAGAAAATGGAAAAAAAGAGTATATTGAGCTTTATTGCTCTATTGTCTACAATAAAAAAGAACATAAAACAGTACTAAGCATCTTTGAAAATGAGAGTCTTGTTGACAACTCTATAGAGGAATTGACTCAAAACAGATTTGTTTTTATAGAAAAACTGAAAGATAAAATTGTTCAGGCAAATATATCAAATAAGGAATTTTATATCGTTATTGTATCCGTTGATAACGGTGAGAATTTACAAAATGTATATACAAGGGCTGAGTATTATAATTTTTTAAAAGAATTCCTTATGAATTTGAACAATTTTAAAGAAAACAATGAAAAAATAGTAGAATGGAACAAAAACCTGTTTGTCTTACTTTACGAGGGTATAGACTTTGAAGGTATTAAAAACTTTACTTCCATTTTGCATAACAATATCATAGAGAGCCAAAAAGAGAGTAAATTTTCACCTATAATAACAACATCATTTTTCTCCATATCTAACAAGGATTTGAACAGTATCATTGAATTTATTGACAAAGTGGACAACAATACTCTTACAATGGAAGAGATAGTAAGAGAAAATTATTTTGAATATAAATTTTTAAATGACAAAGTTGATGAAAAAGAGCAGATAAATCATATACTTCATAACTGTATCAATAACAAAATTCCTGTAAAATTGCTAAATATCTATAAAGGTTTATGTGTCAATACAGAGTCAAAAATTTTAAAATATTCCAACGGATTTTTTTATATAAGTTGTGAGAAGCTTCAAAGATATATCATAAAAATTGACAATGAAACAATTATACAAAGTCCTACATTTCCACATGACATAAGAGCCATTGTAAAGTTTATAGATATAAACAAGTCATATATAGCCGTAGAAAAGTTTGAGTTTTTGAAAAACAGCGCAAACAACAGACAACACACAAGAGTCCAGCCTACAGTTAGGATACCTATAACCATCAAGAAAGGTCACTTTGTAAAAAATGGCGAAATTATGGATTTGTCTATCAATTCCATAGCTATGAAAGTTAAGCAAAATATCGATAAAACCATTGAAGGTACTGTGGTAAAGGCTGTATTTAAACTTCCAAACAGAAAAAGAGAGGATGGTTACAGTCTTGTTGAAGTGGATGCAACTGTTTTGATGGTTTTGAAACTTGAAGATTACACAAAGGTTGTTTTAAAGTTAAATGAAGAAGACGGAACTGACTCTGATATACTCCAATATGTTTTTACAAGACAAAAAGAGTTGGTTATGGAGCTCAAAAGAGCTATCAAAGTACTGTGAAAATGTTTAACATAGTATTGGTTCATCCCCAAATCCCTCAAAATACCGGCAGTATAGGCAGAATTTGTGTAAATACGGATACAAAACTGCATATCATAAAACCTATAGGGTTTGACCTTAGTGAAAAAGCTGTAAGAAGGGCAGGACTAGATTATTGGAAACTTTTGGATGTCAGTGTTTGGGAGAGCCTTGAAGAGTTTTATGAAAAATATAAAGAGCATGAGGATAGATTTTTTTATGCTACTACCAAAAGTGATATTCCATATTTTGAAAAAAATTTTGAAAAAGGAGATTTTCTATTTTTTGGAAGTGAGACTGCCGGTATTCCGGAAGAGTTTATGAAAAAAAACTGGAAAAACAGTATGACTATACCTATGGGTAAAAATGGTAGAAGTCTAAACCTCTCTGTCAGTGTAGGTATAGTGCTTTATGAAGCAATAAGACAAAATTACGATCTATTTAAGCACTGATTTAAACAAATTTCGGTATAATATGGGCTTTTCATAAGAATGAGATACTATCCATACAGGAGACTTGCATGACTACCAAAGAACTCTACCAAAAACTTGAAGATTTGATTTCCCAGAAAAAGAAAGATTATGTAACTTATGCCGAAATCATGAGTCTCTTTGAAAAACAGCCTACTGCTTCAAATGCAAAAAAAGTACTCTCTCTTTTAAAAAAATATGATGTAAAACTGATAACTTCAGCCGAACTTGCCAAAAACAGAAATGTCGAAGAAGCCAAAAAAAGAGAAGAAGACAGAAAAAAAGTCCAGGATAAAGCTCTTGAAGAAGAGTTTGACTTGGCAAGTGAAAAAGAGCTTTTGGAGTGGAGTAGAAGTGACAGTCCTGTAAGGATGTACCTGAGGGAAATGGGTAAAATTTCACTTTTGACCAAAGAAGAAGAGATAGACATAAGCAAACAGATAGAATTTGGTGAAGACATCATCATAGATGCTTTTTGTTCTGTTCCATACCTTATAGATTTTATACTTGATTATAAAGAGCCTCTTATAAACAGAGAAAGAAGAGTAAAAGAGCTTTTTAGAAGTTTTGATGATGATGACGAAGATGAAGATGGTGAAGAGGATGAAAACAGTTCAAAAGCAAAAAAAACAAGCTCCAAGATACTAAAAAGAACCAAGAAAGTTCAAGAGAGCTTCAAGCTTCTTGAAAAAGCAAAAAAAGACTGGATGAAGGCATCTTCCAAGCCACTAAAAGAGGATGCAACCGAAGAAGAAAAACTTCACTATGATCTGACATTGGCATATAAAAAGAAAATACTCAAAGAAAGACTTTTGGAGCTCGGTCCTACAAGTAAGCTCATCAATCAGCTTGTAAAGTCTATGGAAACTGTGTTAAACAGCGGCGATGACTTTGAAAAAGAGTTAAAAAGACTTGAATACAAACTGCCTTTGTTTAACGATACCCTTAAAGAAAACCATAAAAAGATACTATCTAAGATTACCACTATGACCAAAGAAGAGATCGCCGATGCGGTTCCTGAAACTACTATGGTTTCAACATATGTGGAGATAAAAAAACTTTTTAAAACAAAAGAGGCAAGCAAAAACAGCTTCAACCTAGACCCTGAAAAACTAAAAGAGATAGTTGAGCAGATAAAAAGAGGTAAAAAGATAGCTGATGCCGCCAAGTTTAGAATGGCAAAGTCCAACCTCAGACTTGTAGTTTCCATCGCAAAACGGTATACCAACAGAGGTTTGCCGTTTTTGGATCTTATCCAGGAGGGCAATATAGGACTTATGAAAGCCGTTGACAAGTTTGAGTATAAAAAAGGGTATAAGTTTTCTACATATGCCACATGGTGGATAAGACAAGCCATAAGCAGAGCCATCGCAGACCAGGCGAGAACCATCAGGATACCGATACATATGATAGAAACCATAAACAGAATAAACAAAATCATAAGAAAACATATCCAGGAAAACGGTAAAGAGCCTAGCGTGGATGAGATAGCTGAAGAAGTAGGTCTTAGTGTAGACAAAGTAAAAAATGTTATAAAGATAACAAAAGAGCCTATAAGTCTTGAAGCTCCTATAGGAAACGAAGAAGACGGCAGGTTTGGTGACTTTGTAGAAGATAAAAGTTCAGTTTCTCCTATGGATTATATGTTAAAAGCTGACCTTAAAAACCAGATAGATGATGTTCTTTCACAACTTAATGAAAGAGAAAAAGCTGTTATAAGGATGAGGTTTGGTCTTTTGGAAGACGAGAGTGACAGAACACTTGAAGAGATAGGAAAAGAGCTTAGTGTTACAAGAGAGAGAGTCAGACAAATCGAAAGTAGTGCCATTAAAAAGCTGAAACACCCAAAAGTCGGACGAAAACTTAAAAAATATATTGGCGAATAATATTTCATTTTGAAATATTATTCGTTTATTTCTACTTTTTATATTAAAATCATTATATGAAGTTTTTATTTTTAATTATCCCATTATTGCTTCAAGCTGTTACATTTAAAGTTGCTTCTTATAATGTTGAAAATCTTTTTGACCTTCATTTCAGCGGTAGCGAATATATAGAGTATATTCCTGATGGAAAGTATGGATGGAACAGATATATATATCAAAAAAAGATAAATAATATCTCAAAAGTTATATATGACTTAAAAGCTGATATTATAGCCTTGGAGGAAGTTGAAAGTTTAAATGCTTTGCTTGATTTGAGAAAAGCTTTAAAAAGAAGAGGGTTTTTTTACAGATATTATGCAATAGCCGATAAAAAAAACAGTACGGTTAAAGTTGCCATTCTTTCAAGATTTAAAATCACAAGAGAAAAAGAGCTAAGAGTTGCATACAGTAACAGATACAGAGACATACTTGAAGTACATGTAGATGTAGACGGATATCCTTTGATACTGTTTGCAAATCACTGGAAGTCAAAAAGCGGCTCTGAGAGTGAAAGGATAAAATACGCAAAAGCTTTGAAAAAAAGGATTGCTACAATTCCTAAAAATTTACCATATATTATCCTTGGTGATTTTAACTCCAACTATAACGAGTATATTACTTTCTTAAAAGAGAGCAAACTAAATGACACTCACGGTAAAACAGGTATCAATCATATCTTAAGAACTGTCATAAATGGTAAAATGGCTACTTTGGATGATGTTAAAAAAGATTGTTCGTTATTGTATAACTTGTGGCTTGAACTTCCTGTAACTTTAAGATATTCCTATATTTATCACGGAGAAAAAGATACGATAGACAATAT
>CAZMKH010000004.1:6102-21331 GCA_964566455.1 uncultured Campylobacteraceae bacterium
GGATTTATCAAAAAAAATTTATCAGAATGAAGTTATTTACAAGTTAAACGGTGTTTATAAAAAAAGATATCTCTACTATAGCAAAGACAAAAAGATAAGACTCTATAGCAAAATAAAAAGATTTTATTTGCATGACGGTGCAAAATTGTCTGTAAAAAAAGCGAGGATTATGTGGTATAAAAATGAACCTGAGATTGTGGTATACTATAAATATCAAATAAAGAGCATCTCTAAAAAAGGACACTAATATGCTTGATACCATTATGATGACAGCATTTGTTTTGTTTATGATTTTTCTAATCAGAGGATTTATGCTCCAGTCTTCACAGAAACACAGAGATAAAATAAATCAAGATAAAAGCTAAGTTTGGATAAAATTCAAAAAATTTTAAATTTAAATCTTTAAAGGTCATTAGATGTTTAAACCGTTGCTGATAGAGGTCGGTGTAGAAGAGCTGCCGGCTATTCCTTTTTTAAAAGAGTTACCGAATATTGATAAAAAATGGAGTAAGGTTTTGGAGGATAATTCACTTCTTTGTGAGTTTAATTTTTATTATACTCCAAGAAGAATGGTTTTATGGCACAGAGAATTTCCTGTAAAACAGCCTGACTCTACTCTGGAGCTTTTTGGGGCACCTTTAAGTATAGCTTTTAAAGAGGGCAAGCCTACCAATGCAGCACTCTCTTTTGCAAAAAAATGCGGTGTCAGTGTAGACAAACTGGAAAAATCCCAAAAAAACGGTAAAGATGTACTATATTTTAAAAAAGAGATAAAAGGCAAACCCTCTAACGAACTTTTGCAAGATATGCTAAAAACTTTTTTATCATCACTCAACTTCGGCAAATCCATGAGATGGGGAAGTCTGGAAGAGAGCTTTATAAGACCCATAAGATGGGTAGGAGCCATGCTCGGAGATGAAATAGAAAAGTTTGACCTTTACGGAGTCACATCAGGCAATATTTCTTATCCTCACAGGTCGATAAGCTATGATCCGTTTAGCTATGATTTTGCCGGAAACTTCTTTTGTAAGCTTGATAAAAACGGAGTTATTCTCTATCAGGATGAAAGAAAAAAGAGGATATTGGAGCAATTTAAAAAAATTGAAAAAGAAAATAGTGTAACTATTGAAATAGATGAAGAGCTTTTAAATGAAATTGTGGCTATTACAGAGTATCCTACTGCACTTTTGGGAAGTTTTGACGAAGAGTTTTTAAGACTGCCAAGTGAAGTTATCATAACTTCCATGAAAGAGCACCAAAGGTATTTTCCTGTTTTTAAAGATGGCAAACTGTCCAATCATTTTATAGTAGTTTCAAATGCCATTACTGATGATTATTCACTTATCGTAAAGGGAAATGAGAAGGTTTTAAGAGCAAGACTCAGTGATGCTATCTTCTTTTATGACAATGACTTAAAAAACGGACTTGATTTTGAAGGTCTTAAAGATATAGTTTATATGCAGGGTCTTGGTTCTATTTATGACAAAGAGCTTAGAGAAAAAGAGATAGCCATGTATCTTTGCGGTATGTATGGCTTGGATGAAAAAGAGCTTGTTTCAAGAGCCGTAATGCTTTCAAAAGCAGACCTGCTTAGTGAAATGGTATATGAGTTTACTGAACTGCAGGGTATCATGGGATACTATTATGCCAAAGCTATGGGAGAAGATATAAGAGTTTGCAAAGCTATAAAGGAGCAATATTTACCAAGCGGCGAGGATTCACCTCTGCCTAGCACTGTTTTTAGCTCAATTGTAGCACTTTCATACAAGTTAGATAATATTTTGGCTCTTTTTGAGATAGGCAAGATCCCAACAGGCAACAAAGACCCTTTTGGTCTTAGAAGAGCGGCAAACGGTATCATAAAGATAGTTCTTGAGTATCATCTTGACTTCAATATAGAAAAAGTTTTTGATGATTTGGCTAAAAATTATAAACAAGTTAACAATAAAAAAGTAAAAGAGTTTTTTATTGAGAGACTTTATCAATTTTTTGATGTAAACCCTTCGGTGATAAAAGCAGTTCTCTCAAGCGGAGAAAAAGATATAACAACTATTGCCAAAAAAATTGAAGCACTTGACAAGATAGTATCAAGCAGTGAATTTAAAGAGATATTTACAACATTTAAAAGAGTTTCAAACATAGTAAAAGATGTAGATATAAACAGTAACTTGGGTATTGATGTTTCACTTTTTGATAAAAATGAAGAAAAAGAGTTATACGAAGCGTATAAAAATGTCAGAGACAAAGAGTTTAGCGACTATGAAGTGAGACTTGAAGAGCTTTTTTCTCTCAAGCCTTTTATTGACAGTTTTTTTGACAATGTTATGGTAAATGTTGAAGATGAGAAGATAAAAACAAACAGAAAAAATCTTATAACCTCTATTTATAAAACCTTTAAAGATATAGCAGATATAAAAGAGATTACTCTTTAAGAGACAATATACTGCTTTTTACATTGTCAAAACTTCCATAGCCAAAACAACTTTCTATGTCACAACTTAGAAAGTTTTTGGTATCAACAACCTCTTGTAACAAAAAGGGATAGCTTATATCGGCTATCTCTTTTTTGTGTTTTACTAGATTTTTATAGTTGCTTTTAATGACTACTATTTTCTTTTTGTATCTTAAAATATTATCTGTCATTTGAGCATATTTAATGGGATATTTTAGCATCTTATTTTTAAAGCTGAAAACAGTTTTGACAAATATACGCTTTAGTCGCAACGAGCTTTTTAGGGTTGCAAGTTTTAGTATATCTTTTAGTATGATTGACAATGGTGACGTGTAGTAGCTGTCATCCCCATCAGCTTCAGTCATCCTTGCTTCATCCAAATACCATCTGCCGTTTTTGTAAAATCTTTTTATTGCCTGATTGGTTAAAGACTCTGCTTTTTTAAGGTATTTACTGTCCAGTGTTATCTCATAAGCACTCAGCAATGTATCACTAAGATATGCATAATCTTCCAGTAAACCTTTTTGTTTGGGTTTGTCTGTATCATAAGTCTGATGGTATAAAGAGCCATCATTTTTTTGCATAATTTTTAGTAAATTCTTCAATGATAAAAGAGCTTCTTTCTTATAGAGAGGATTTATTACCGATGCTTCGAGTTTTGTTTTTATCATCATGGCATTCCATGAAGTTATTGTCTTTTTGTCAACAAAAGGAAAATCTCTTTTTTCTTTGATATCTTTTATGATTGCTACAACTTTATCAAAGTTTTTTGGTTTTTTCGCAGAAGTTAGATGGGGCAAAGCATACTCACTGTCATAATTTCCATCAGGTTTTATATCAAGGTAGCTTAAGACTTTCATTGCATTATCTTTTTTAATGCCTTTTAAAATTAGCTTATCCAATAGCAAATCATATCTAAATATATAATATCCTCCCTCCATGCCGTTACTGTTTGCATCACTCGCACTGTAATAGAGGGCTGATTTGTTTTTGAAATGTTTGTCAAATTCATCAATGCTTTGCACAACCAAGCTTTTGAAATTTTTATCATGTAAAATTTTATAAGCTTTTAGATAAGAAGAGAGTATTTGAGCGTTTGAATAAAGCATTTTTTCAAAATGCGGTGAATTCCACTCTTTATCGGTTGTATATCTAAAAAATCCTCCGCTTATGATATCATATATACTGCTTTTTCTCATAGCATCCAAAGTTTGAACCGCCATATCAAGAGAGTTTTTGTCATGATAAACTTTGTAGTAATCTATCAAAAAATTTATCACGGAACTTCTTGGATACTTTGCTTTATTTCCAAAACCTTTATATTTTTTGTCAAAACTTTTTTGTATATCTTTAAATACACTTTTTATGATATCTTTTTGCGAAGCTTCCAAATAAAGCTTATCTTTTTTTTCTTTTATGATAAGACTTTTGGCAAGATTTTGGATGTGAACTTTATCATTTTGGTACATTTTGGCAAACTTTTTTAAAAGCTTTATCAAGCCCATAGAGCCGTATCCGTCATGCTTGGGGATATATTTTCCTATAAAAAAAGGCTTCATATCTTCAGTCAAAAAAACACTCAAAGGCCATCCTCCTTTTTTAGGATATACTTTTTGATAAAGCCTTTGATAGTACTTGTCAACTTCGGGCATCTCTTCTTTGTCAACCTTGATAGATACGAAATAAGTGTTTAAAAGTTTGGCTACTTCTTTATCATTAAATGATTCCATTGCCATTACATGACACCAGTGGCATGTGCTGTATCCAATGGATAAAAATATCATTTTATGCTCTTTTTTGGCTTTTGAAAAAGCTTTTTTACTCCATGGATACCAGTCCACAGGGTTGTAAAGGTGCTGCTTTAGATATGGTGAAGTTTGATCCAAAAGGTGATTTGGTCTATTGGCAAAGAGTGATATAACAAGTAAAAAAGAGGTAAAGATATATCTCATATATTTTTTAAACTTTTATAATACATTTTCATCAATGGTGTATCGACACCAAGTTTTTCAGCCTCTTTGACTATATATCCGCATAATGCTTCAACTTCTGTTTTTTTACCTTTTTCATAGTCAAGTTGCATAGATGTTTTTGATTCATAAGGAAGTGTCGGTATCCTTTCAAGTATCTTTTTTATCATTTGATTGTCTATATCTATACCTTTTTTGTTTGCTACACTTTTTATCTCATAAAGTACCTTTTCAAGTTCATCTATCTTCTCTTGTGCAATATATCCCAAAGGTTTTTGATAATACGATGTCATAGAAGCATATGCAGCTATAAGAAGATATTTTTTCCAGGTTTCAAGTTCTATATCGGGAGTTAGTTTGTTTCTTAAACCGGCTCTGTCAAAAAGCTCTTTTATCCACTTGAACTGTTCCAAGTCATACTCACTGCTTCCGTAAATGAGATTGAATACACCACCGTATTTTTTTACAACACCGATATCCTTTATATTTGATAAGATATATATACACCCATTTAATACTTTTGCACTTGGAAAAAAAGTTTTTATCTCCTTGTCATGTTCGACACCGTTTAAAAGCGGCAGTAAAACCGTGTTGGTTGAGACATTCTCTTTGATGAGCATAAGGGCATCTTTAAGATCATAACTTTTTACACAAACCAGTACAAGGTCAAACACTCCTAATTTTTTCGGATCATCAGTGACAATATCCGGTTTTGCGATATACTCTTTGTCTTCATCTATAAGTTTAAGCCCATCTTGCTGAATCTTTTTTAGCTGCTCGCCTCTGCTGATAAAAACAATCTTTTCATCTTTTTTTGCAAGTGCAAGTTTTCCGCCAAGATAGCCACCGACTCCCCCAAGTCCCAAAATTGCTACAGCCATTGCCAACCTTCAATATAAATTAGGTATAATTATATCAAAAATAGGATGAAGGATGATGAATGAAAGACGAAAGCAATAAATTGAAAGGACTTGTTGTAGCTGTTTTTTTTATAGGGTCGGTTTTATTTGGCGATGTTTACTACGCCAAGCTTGAACCGCTTGAGAGTTATGTCATAAAAAGCGATGTTGCGGGAAAAGTTATCTACAGCAATCTTTCAAAAGAGGGGAAATATGTAAAGGATGCACTTATTGTAAAAATCGATGATAAAACCGACAGAGATGACCTTGAAAATTCTATGAAGAAACTTGAGAGTTTAAAAAAACTAGTAGAGTTAAAAAAAGAAAATATAACCAATTTACAAAAGTCATATCTTGTTAGAAAAAGAAATTATGACAGGATAAAAAATTTAAAAACCAAGTCCAATTTTGAAAAAGACAATCAACTCTTAAGTGTTATAGCAGCCGACTCATCTTTGATAGCTGCCAAAGAGTCCTTGATAAGTTTGGAAAACCAGATAAAAGATATAAAGCATATGATATTTGTCTTAAAAGACAGAATTGTCAAAAAAAATATAATTATAAAGAAAAGATATATTTACAAACTAAATGTAAAACAAGATGATTATGTGGCTCCGGGAGTTGTTTTGATGCAGGTTATGGATGTAAGCAAAGCAAAAGCAACCATATATCTTAGCTATGAAGATAGAGAAAATTTGGATAAAAAAAGTATCTACATAAACGGCAAAAAAAGCGATGTAAAGTTTTATAAAGTCTGGAATATAACTGATACTACAAATATCAGCTCGTATAAAGCAGAGATTTTGCTACCTCGTCCAAAAGAGTTTTCAAAAGTGATAAAAATTGAACTCAAATAATCTCACAACCTGTCCGCTCGATTGTTATGACGGATGCTCTATAATTTTTGAAGAGGGCAAGCTAAAAGGAGATAAAGCTCATCCTGTAACAAAAGGATATCTTTGCTCAAAAATGAATAAATTTCTTGAGTATGAAAGAGTAAAAGGTGCATCTTATAAGGGTAAAAATATCGAGCTTCAAGAGGCGCTAAAAATACTATCTTCCAAAATAGAAGAGTTTAAAGACGGGAAAAACCTGCACTTCATGGGAAGCGGCGACCTGGGAAGAGTGCAGCATATCACAAAAGAGTTCTTTACCGGGTTTGGTTTTTTCGGTACTGAGGGCTCCTTGTGCGACGGTGCGGGTGATGCAGGCATAAAAGAGGGCAGGGGGGCAAATTTGATGTTGCCTCCAAGTGAGATAGAAAAAAGTGATGTTGTAGTTATTTGGGGCAGAGACCCATCCATCAGCAATACCCATATACTTCCTTTTTTAAAGGATAAGAAGCTTATAGTCATAGACCCATACAAGACAGACCTGGCAAAAAAGGCTGATATATTTTTGCGGATAAAACCGAGAGGAGACTTTTTTCTTGCACTTTTGCTTTCAAGGATACTCTATATGGGGCAGGAAGAAGATGTAGAGTTTATAGAGAAAAGATGTGAAAATTTTGAAGAGTATGTGGAGCTGTTTGAGAGTTTTCATATGAAAAAACTATCAATTAGGTGTGAAGTCGATATAGACAAAGCATGGGAAGTGATAGACTTTATAAAGGGTAAAAAAACAGTTTTTTTAGTCGGTATCGGAGTGCAAAAGTATTTTACCGGACACTTTGTCCTTAGAGCCATAGACTCTCTTGCGGCCATGCTTGGACTTTTTGGAAAAGAGGGCAGTGGAGTAAGTTACCTCTCAGACAGTTTTTACGGATTTAAAGACCCTTTTAAAAATTATCAAAAAAAAGTTACTTTGCCTACTGTTGATTTTTCAAAGTTTGATATAGTTTTTATCCAGGGGTCAAACCCGGCTGTTAGTATGCCCTCAACCAAAAAAGTTACAGAAGGACTTCAAAAAGCCAAATTTGTAGTCTATTTCGGACTATATGAAAACGAAACTTCAAAATTGGCTGATTTGGTCATACCTGCAGTTGATTTTTTAAGCAAAAATGATATAAGAACTACCTATGGACACGAATATGTCGGCCTTATGCCAAAGTTAAGAGAGGATGACAATGGTATAAGTGAATACAATTTGACTGAATATTTGATGAAAACTTTTTTTAATGAAGAGTTAAAGAATGAACAAAGCTATATAGATGAGATACTCTCTTCAAATACCATAAAAAAAGAGGGCTACCTTGTGTCAAAAAGCTATGAAGGTTTGCCGTATAAAGATAGTTTTTATACAGATAGCGGAAAGTTTTTGTTTTTGGATGAGTATGAAGATGACTACGAGAATGACTATGAAGATGATGAAGGGTATTACCTCATTACCAAAAAAGATAAAAATTCTCTAAACAGCAGTTTCAAAATAGATAATACTTTATATATTCCGCCGCTTTTAGGTTTTGAAGATGGTGAAAAAGTGGAAGTTAAAAGTGACTATGCAAAGGCTGTATTTACTATAAAGATAGATAAAAATTTAAGACATGACACCCTTATGTGTTTTGCAGGAAACAGGTACTATAACTACTTGACTCCGCGCATAACTTCATTGGAGGGTAAGAGTGCAGTTTTTCAGGAGCTTAAAGTAACTATCAAAAAGGTTTGAATTTTGGTGAGTATCGTCATTCCCACCTATAATCGCTATCAGCTTACAAGGCGAGCAATACTTTCAGTCCTAAATCAAACATACAAAGAGTATGAAATCATAGTTGTAGATGACGGCTCAGGTGATAAAACCAAAGGATTGAAAGATGAGTTTGATATAAAGTATATCTATCAGCCAAATTGCGGCGTAAGCAGTGCCAGAAACAGAGGTATAAAAGCTGCACAAGGAGAGTGGATAGCTTTTTTGGATAGTGATGATGAGTGGATGGAGGATAAACTTCAAAAGCAGATGGAGTTTTTTGAAAAGAATCCTTCAGTCAAATTTTGTCATACCGAAGAGAAGTGGATAAAAGAGGGCAGGGAGGTTAAATATCCAAAAAGATTACAAAAACCAAGCGACCAGTGCTTTTATGACAATCTTAAAACCTGTAAAATCGCTCCAAGCAGTGTGATGCTACATAAAAGCATACTAAAAGATGTTGGACTTTTTGATGAGAGCAAAAAAGTTTGCGAAGATTATGACTTATGGCTTCGGATATCAAAAAAGTATGAGATAGGACTTATAAAAGAAAAACTCATCACTAAATACGCCGGCAATGACCAACTCTCAAAAACTATAAAGTTTATAGACTTACACCACATATACTCTCTTTTAAAATTCAAAGAGGATAAAAAAGTAAAAGAGATAATAGAAAAAAAGCTAAATATCTTGGAAAAAGGCGCAAAAAAACATGGCAATGAGGAATTACTTCATATTATTCTGATGATTAAACTCGGGAACGATATGTTTTAGTTTAGATAACTTATCTTTGCAGGAAATAAGTTCTTCGATATCGTTTTTTAGAGCATCTATGTCATAATGGGTGGATTTTGCGATAGTAATGGAGTCATACTCTGTATTGCAGTTTGTATCATCTATAAGTAGCTCTTCATAAAGCTTTTCTCCGGGTCTTAGTCCTGTAAATTTTATCTCTATATCATTTTTGCCGCTGAGTTCACACATCTTTTTTGCCAAGTCAACTATCTTTACAGGCTCTCCCATGTCAAGGATAAATATCTCACCGCCTTTTCCTATTGCAGCCGCCTGAAGTACCAATTCGCAAGCTTCAGATATAAGCATAAAGTATCTGGTGATGTCAGGATGGGTAACAGTAACCGGTCCGCCTTTTTCAATTTGAGCTTTAAATTTCGGTATCACACTTCCGCTGCTTCCAAGCACATTTCCAAATCTTACAGCAACTATCTCGGTACTGTTAGATATGACATTTTGTGCATAGAGTTCGCATATCCTTTTGGTAGCCCCCATTACATTCGTCGGACGGACTGCTTTGTCTGTAGAAATCAGTACAAACTTTTTAACTTTGTTTTTTATGGCAATATCTATAACATTTTTTGTTCCAAGAACATTGTTGAGTATTCCCTCGTTTATATTTTCCTCGACTAAAGGAACATGTTTGTATGCAGCGGCATGTATAACTATCTCAGGCTTATACATTTGAAAAGTCTTATCAAGATACTCTTTATTGGTAACACTTTGCATAACTGCTTTTGTTGGTATATTTTTTATCTCCTGCTCTATCATGTAGAGGTTGTATTCACTGTGATCAAGCATTATAAGCTCTTTTACACCGTATTTCTCACACTGTCTGCATATCTCGCTTCCTATGCTTCCCCCGGCTCCCGTTACAAGTACAGTTTTGTTTTTAAGAAAAGAAGAAATTTTTTCCTTATCCAAATCTTTAGGATGCCTTGCCAACAAATCTTCAACAGATATATTTTTTAACTGCGTTGTAAAGTCACGGTTTTCAAGTATTTTATCCATAGAGGGAAGTATTTGAATCTTTTTAAAATAGGGTGAAAGTTTTTCATATATTTCTTTGATTCTCTGCTTTGATGCTGAAGGCATTGCAATGACTAACAGATCATATCTTCCTTCACCTATCTTTTCTTTTAACTTTTTTTTGGATATTATCCGTACAGAATCAATAGAGCGGTTATATATGGTTTTATCATCATCTATAAAATATTTTACTTTGTATTCGGTATCATCAAATTCTGACTTTAGTTTCAAGCCTGCTTTTCCCGCTCCGTATATCACAACTGATTTTGTTTTTTTGATATTGTGCATATTTTTGATGTAATAGTATACATAAACTGCAAAGTTTATAATAAACAGATAAAAAAACAGCTCTGATGCCAAAAAAGCAAATCTTACCTTACCGTAAAAAATAGGTAAATATATAAAAAAAGCAACTATATATACGAAACTTTTAATAAGATAGGTTTTTTGTGAAGCCTTTGACCACGAAAGTGAATAATCACTAAATATAAAAAGAGATGCAAGCATTCTGATGAGTATAACACTAAGCACAAGAGATAAATTAAAAGGAGTATGAAATATAAAAAATGTCCACCAAAAAGTACAGAAAGTAAGTATAATGATAACCAAAAAGTTCAATATGCGTTTATCTATAGATTTGTATGTTTTATTTATATCTTTCAAATGTCTAAAATCCTGTTTTTATTTGATATTATAGCATAATGGATTATGCAAAGTGTTTCTTTTTGTCTGTCAGTTTAACCGCAGTGTACAAAATGAGTATAGCTGCAAAAAAAGATATGTATATATTATGTATAAAATAAACCAACATAAATAACAAAATATTTAATACAACAGACAAAAGTACAACCTTATCATGAGTCAATCCGCTTTGCACCAATCTTTGATAAGCATGTTTTTTGTGTGCAATGCTAAGCTTTTCTTTATTTTTATATCTTCTTACAAGTGTCAATGTGGCATCAAACCAAAAAAGTCCAAAAAGTACTACCCATATCCACAGGTTATCAGGGTTTTGGTTGGCATAGTATATGGTAAATATTGCTATATTGTATCCTAGCAGTGTACTGCCCACATCTCCCATAAATATCTTTGCCTTGTGCCAATTCCATACCAAAAAACCTGCAACCGAAACAATCAGTACCAAAAAATGTGCCCCACCATAGAATATATATCCCGCAATACCGAGAAAAATAGCTTCACTTCCTGCATACCCGTCTATTCCGTCAAGGAAATTATAGAGGTTGATATACCAAATGACTGCAAAAAATGCGATGATATTTGTAAGTATTTGATTTTCTATCGCAAAAAAGCCAAAATCGATACTTTTAAGACCGCCAAGTAACACTATACCTAAAAGTGCAACTATGCTTTGGACTAAAAGCCTCATCTTTGGAGGCAATTCGTGTACATCATCAAAAAAACTGATGATGCTCAATACTGCTCCACACATCAAAGCAAAATATAAAGAGTTGTCTATCTTGTCGATAAAAAAAAGATATGTCAATCCTGCAAACCAAGTGACAGCTATGGCTATACCGCCACCGTGAGGAGTAGGCGTGGTGTGAGAGCTTCTTTCATTTACTTCAGCCAAAAGAGCCTTTTTGAGTGCATAGTTTTTTACAAGATATGTTAATGTAAAAGAGGTAAAAAACAATGCAATATACATCATTTCGGCTCACCTTTTATCATGTATTTTATACCTTCCTCAACCGTATAGGGTAGTTTACTGTTTTCATCATTAAAAAGTTTTTTCATGGTTTGCCTGTTGTCTACCTCAAGACTTTTAAAAAGTCTTTTATATATAGATGGTTTTATAATTTTTAGCAAGCTATCAAAAAAAGGAATTTTCACAAGGTAAATTTTTTTATTTAGCGAGTTCGCTATAAGTCTACAAAGTTCTGTAGTAGAAAGAGGCTTGTCATCACTTGCTAAAAATATACCTTCCATCTGTTTTTCTATAATATTATCGATAAAAAAACATAAATTGCCTATATAAATCATGCTTCTTCTATTTTGAATATTGCCAAATGGCAAAACAGAAACTTTTTTTATAAGATTTATCAGGTTTTTAATGTTTGCTTTTACACCATAGCCATATACTATAGGTGTTCTGATGACAGATATGATAAAACCATCATCTTGAAGTTCGAGCAGTTTTTTTTCTGCTTCAAGCTTGCTCCTTCCATAGTTATCCTGTGGATGACACAAACTGTTTTCGGTATAAGACTCATCGTTTTCTTCACCATATACTTTAACACTACTCATATAAACAAACTGTTTAACACCGCTGCTTTTAGCCTTTTTTGCCAAACTAATACTTTGAAAAACATTTACATCTTCATATGCAGCATATCCTGTCTCTTTCATTTGATGCACAATAGCTGAAAGATGTACAACCGTATCTATATCATTCAAATCAAGTGCAGCAAAGTCATCTCTACGAAAAGAAAAAGTTTTTATCTTAAATTTGTCAGAAAAATTTTTAACAAAATAACTTCCAACAAATCCATTAGCACCGGTGAGAAGTATTTTTTTTATTTTTGACATATGTTCTCAATCTTTTCAATATATTTTTTTATAACAATTTTTTCATCAAACTCATTTAATATCTTATTTCTCCCGGCTTTTCCCATTTTTACTCTTTCTTCTTTGCTTAAATTTATCATTTTTTCCATTTTTAAAGTCAAATCATCTATATTTTTTGCTTCACACAAGTATCCGTTTACTCCATCTTCTACAACATTTTTACATCCCGGAACATTTGTGGCAATGACCGGCTTTTGCATTGCACATGCTTCAAGAAGACTTCTTGGGGTACCTTCTCTGTAAGAGGGTAGCACAACACAATCTGCTTGTGATATTACTTTTTCTACACTGTCTGTAATACCAAGATACTCAATTATACCGTTTTCTATCCATTCGTTTAGCTCTTGTTTCGTAATGGCAGTTTTATTTTCAACTCCAACATTTCCAAGAATTTGATATCTTATATTTGTATATTTTTTTTTCAATATTTTAATAGCTTCGATATACTCGATAATTCCCTTGTCTCTTAAGAGTCTTGCAACCAATAAAAAAACAAAATCTTCATTGTCGTTTTTTGCTACAGGTTTAAATTTGTCCAAATCTACACCACTACCTGGAAGCAAATCAACTTTTTCTCTATCTACAAGTTTGTTTGATAAAAAAAGTTCAGTATCATCTTCATTTTGAAAAAATACTGTATGATTGTATTTTAATGCAACTTTGTACATAAGTTTTGCTATGCTAGTCACAAGGGAGTTATTTATAAAAATTGTACCAAGTCCTGTAATATTGCTGATAGAATGTATATTTTGGATACCTGCAGCAATTGAACTGTAGATATTAGGTTTTATTGTAAAGTTAAGGGCTATGTTTATTTCATATTTTTTCAATATTTTATATAGAGCGATTATTGTTTTTATATCTTTTATAGGATTTATTCCCTTTGCATCTATGTTGATATCTATAAAATTAAAATCTTTACTTAGAAGTTTGCTGTATTTCTTGTCAAATGGTGCAACAAAATATACATTATATCCATTTTGCTTTAATTTTTTTGCCAAATTTAGCCTAAAATTATAACCGTACCAAGAGTTGTTTAATACTATTGCGATACTACATTTTTTTTTCATTGATACTTTTTCCAAACTTCCAAACTGTATAGAGTCCATAGGATTTTTGCTCTCTTTTCGTCTGAAATGTGAACTTTTTTGTGAAGCAGCTTATCTATAAACTTTTTATCTATAAAATTTTTACTATAGCACTTGCTACTTAATGTATCAAAAATATTTTCTTTCAAATCATTTTCAACCCACTGTTTCAAAGGTACTTCAAAACCTCTTTTTGGCTGGTTTATTAATTTTTCATCCAAGTATTTTTTTGCCAAATCTCTCAATATAAATTTTGTAGTAAAATTTTTTATTTTGTAATTATCTTGAACGGTAGGTGCAAATTCAAGTATATACTTACTTAAAAACGGACTTCTGCCTTCAAGAGAATGTGACATAGTTGCTATATCCATTTTTTTCAGTAGGTCATTTTGAAGAATAAGCATAAAATCAAGATATAAAATTTTTGATAAATTACTAATATCTTCTTTTTCTATACTGTTTATAAATTTTTCCATTCTTTCAATTGTGCTATTTTTTTTGAAATGATATATATCTTCAAATATATCATTGGTCGCACTGTTGTAAAAGTCTACCCCTTTTTTGTCTGATATAGACAGTAGCCTGTAAAGATAATTGTATATACTTTTTTTATCATGTGGTTTGGGAAGAAGAGGGAGTAAAATAGAAAAATATTTTGCAATGCCTATTAAGTTGTTTGCTATAGGCACATATCTTCTATAGCCTCCAAAAAGCTCATCTGCTCCATCTCCGTTTAATACAACCGTAACATATCTTTTTGCTTCTTTGCTGACATAATAGCTTGGTACGGCGCTGCTATCCATAAAAGGTTCACCATAGTTGGCAAGTATATTTTCTATATCACTTTTGACATTCATAGATATATTTAATTCATAATGTCTGGTATTGTATCTTTTGGCAGTGAGTTGTGCCAGATGTGATTCATCATATGCCCCGTCAAATTTTACTGTAAAAGTTTTCAAGTTGTCTGTATATTTACTTGCGATAGCCACGATCAACGAGCTGTCAATACCTCCACTTAGAAATGCACCAACTTCCAAGTCTGAGGAAAGAAGTCTGTCTTTGATGCTTTTGTGCAACATATCATCAAGAGTTGTTTTGATATGTTTATAGTTAGTAATTTTATCTTTTTTATAAAATTTTAAAATATTAAAGTATTGTTTCTTGGATATATCTAATGTTTTACAGTCAACCATGTAGATATGACCTGGTTTTACTTCTGAAACATTTTTATATGGTGTCTCAGTATCAAAAAAGAAACCGTTTCTTAGATAGCCGTATATGTTGTTTTCATTGATATCTATATTTGGTATAGATTTTTTTACTGCATTTAATTCGCTTGCAAATAACAGCCTGCTTGAATCTTTATATAAGTATAAAGGTTTTTTCCCTGCCCTGTCTCTTGCAAGTATAATTTTGTTTAAATGTTTATCCAATATACAAAAAGCAAACATACCGTCTATATTTTCAAACATATTTTCTTTATATTTTATATACATATAAAGAAGAGTTTCAGTATCCGAATGTGTTTTAAAATCAAAATCTTTTAAAAATTCCTTTCTTAAGCACAGATGGTTGTAAATTTCTCCATTAAATATGATAATATAATTGTCATGCTCAAAAGGTTGATGCCCATGTGCTATATCTTGTATGGAAAGCCTGGTATGAACAAGTTGGATATTTTTATGACTATAGCTTCCAAATTCATCAGGACCCCTATGATGTAAACTTTTTTTTAAAGTTTCTGTAGTATTTTGATGAAAGTTAATAGTTCCAGCTATTCCACACATT
>CAZMKH010000005.1:0-20606 GCA_964566455.1 uncultured Campylobacteraceae bacterium
ACCACCAACCTGATGGTGCAGGAAATTGCCAATGCAAGTGATGCTATCAGTAAAAATGCACACAATATTGAAAAACTATCGACTGATGCTTTGGAAGTAAATGCAAACATAGATGAAACTTCTCATACAGTAAGAGTTGCACAGCAGGTTTCTGATGATTCGCTTAGAGAGTCAATAGAGTTGGCTGAAGATGTTGAAAGAATTCTTGCCAAGATAGAAGAGGTTTACGGAACTTCCAAAGAAAATATAAAAGTTATAGAGGAGATGAAAAATATCTCTAAAAGAATAAGAGAGAGTGCAAAAGATTTAAATGCAAAACTAAACAGCTTTAAGACTGCATAGCTTTATGCTATACAGTCTGATTGCTGTCAAGTCTTATTTGTACAGATTTTTGATGTGCTGTCAATCCTTCAGTTTTAGCTAGTAATGCACAAGCTTCACCTATCTCTTTTATACCGCTATCAGATATACTGATGATAGAAGATTTTTTTATAAAATTATCTACACTCAAAGGTGAATAAAATTTAGCAGTTGAGCCGGTAGGGAGAGTATGATTTGGACCTGCTATGTAGTCTCCGATAGGCTCAGGTGTATTTTTGCCTAAAAATATAGCTCCGGCATGTTTTATAAGAGGTAGAAGCTCAAAAGGTTTTTGTGTCATTATCTCCAAATGTTCAGGTGCTATTTTATTCATTAACTCTACCGCTTCAGTAAGGGTATTTACTACTATGATAGCTCCTCTTTGCTCTATCGATTTTCTTGCTATCTCTTCGCGTGAGAGAGTTTTTAAGTATGAATAGATATGGTCTTTTGTTTGAAGTGCCAAATGTTTGTCTGTAGTTATCATAATAGAGCTAGCCATCTCATCATGTTCAGCTTGAGAGAGAAGGTCTATGGCAAGATACTTTGCATTTGCGCTGCTGTCACTTATGATGCCTATCTCACTGGGACCTGCTATCATATCAATGTTTACTTCACCATATACCATCTTTTTTGCAGTTGCTACAAAGATATTGCCGGGACCTGTTATGACATCAACTTTTGGTATGGTTTTGGTTCCGTAAGCCAATGCCGCTATGGCGCTTGCACCACCTACTTTAAAAGCCTGCTTGATACCACATATATGCATTGCTGCAAGTAAAAGTTCATTTATCTCATCATTTGGAGTAGGGGTGCAGACGATTATCTCTTTGACTCCTGCTGCAATGGCTGGAATAGCATTCATAAGAAGTGAGCTTGGATATGCTGCTTTTCCACCGGGAATGTAAAGCCCGGCTCTATCTACAGGTGTTACTTTTTGTCCTAAGATACTGCCGTTATCTTCATAGTCAAACCATGATCTTGGCATCTGTTTTTCATGGAAGCTTTTTATCCTGCTATACGCCAGGTGCAATGCATTTTTTAACTCATCATCGAGTTTGCCATATGCACTTTTCATATCATCCTGGTTTATAGTAAGGTCATCATCACTTTTTGGCTGCCAATTGTCAAACTTCTTTATATCTTCTATGATGGCGCTGTTTCCGTTTTCTTTTATATTATTTATAATCCCGTCAACTATATTGGATACATTTTTCATATCCATTTTTCCTCGCTCTAAAAGCTCGTCAAAATTTTCTTGAAAGTCATTATCATTTATAGAAAAAATTTTCATATACATTTCCTTTTGTATCTTTGAAGCATCGAAATATTGCCTTTTGTTCCGCCTTGGTGTATATACATTACAGGCTTTGTTATATCATTTTTTTGTAAAAATTCCATCATATACCAAAATCCGTAGGGGTCGTACAAGAGGTCAAATTCGATATTTAATTTTTTTTGTAATTCTATCCAAAATTTGTACATTTTACAATCAAGTTTACCAAAATGGTGTTTTTTTGTATCTAAAACAACAGGATGATAACTCTCATCCTTTTTCAAAGTAAAAAATTGCTTTTCAAGATACTCTCTTCCTCCTACGCAGGCATTTGTAAATACTTTTGAATTGTCATTTTGCTCCAAAATGGATTGACTAAGGTATAAAGCAGTGGTACCGGTGCCCGAAGGCAGGAAAATGTACAAATCTTTTAAATCATTCTCTTTTTTAAATTCGATTATCTCTTTTGAGAGTAAATCTATACCATATTTTGAAGTTTCACATCTTCCGCCTTCGGGTATAAAAAGAGTATCATCTTTTTGGATGGTTTTTGAAAGGGTATTTTTATCTTTTAACTCACGATATGGAGATTTGCCAAAGAGCTTTAACTTCATACCGTTTTCAAGAGCATATTTTAGATTGCCTATAGGGTTTGTTTTTAAAAAAGTGGGCAGATGGTCTGTGTAGTATTCAAATTCCCATCCTTTTTTCTTGCAAAGGACTGAAAGTGAGTACATGGCATTTGACTGATTTGAGCCGTAAGAAACCACTTTTTTTATATCAGGAAAGTTGTGGTTTAAAAAAAAGTAGAATTTTCTGGCTTTATTGCCAGAAAATTCACTGTTTAAAAGATCATCTCTTTTTATGTATATTTTTCTATTTTGAAAAAAAACTTCCTCTACAGGAGAATTTTTAATATCTGTCAATACAGTTTAAATCCCCAAAAGCTATCTTTAGTCTGTCTCTCATTGACTCTTCACCGGCTCTTAGCCACTTTCTTGGGTCATAGTATTTTTTATTTGGCTTATCCTCACCCTCGGGATTTCCTATCTGAGCCTGGAGGTAGTCATGATATTTTTCTATGTAACCTTTCGTACCGCTCCAAAATGCCCACTGAGTATCAGTGTCTATATTCATTTTGACTACACCGTAGCTTACAGCTTCTTTTATCTCTTCATGAGTTGAGCCGCTTCCTCCATGAAATACAAAGCTTACAGGCTTTTTAGCAGTAGCAAATTTCTCTTCAATATATTTTTGGGAATTATCAAGTATCTTTGGAGTAAGCACAACATTACCCGGCTTGTAAACTCCATGTACATTTCCAAAAGATGCGGCTATGGTAAATTTATCACTTATTTTACTAAGTCTTTCATAAGCATAAGCAACATCCTCAGGCTGGGTATAGAGTCTGGAGTTGTCTATGTCGCTATGGTCTATGCCATCTTCTTCACCACCTGTTACACCAAGCTCTATCTCCAATGTCATGTCAATTTTGCTCATTCTTTTTAGATACTCTTCACATGTTGCGACATTATCTTCCAAAGATTCAACCGAAAGGTCTATCATATGAGAGCTAAAAAGCGGCTTTCCAAGTCTTTTATAATGCTGTTCGCCTGCATCCAAAAGAGCATCTATCCAAGGCAGAAGCTTTCTGTTTGCATGGTCAGTATGCAAAATAACCGGTATTCCGTAAGCTTCAGCCATAGTATGCACATGCATTGCACCGCTTATGGCACCAAGTATGGCTCCTTTAGTGCTATCTATTCCTTTTCCCGCAAAAAATGCTGCTCCTCCGTTTGAAAATTGCACAATAATAGGAGAGTTTACACTTTTTGCAGACTCCAGCGCAGCATTTATAGAGTCAGTGCCTACAACATTTACAGCAGGAAGTGCAAACTCTTGCTCTTTTGCTATGGCAAAAAGCTTTTGCATGTCACTTCCCGCAACAACTCCCGGTTTTAAAATATCACTAACCCTTTTTTTACTCATTTTTTAACTCCTGGGTTAAAATTTTTCTATCTTCGCAGTTTTTCTTAAGCTTTTAGCAATCGCTTGAACACTTTTTTGGAATTTTTGAATTTTTAGCTGAGCTTTTATCCTGTCTTTGACTGCATTAAAAGGAACATTACCACCATCTTTTTTATCTTCCACATAAATGATATGATATCCGTACTGTGTTTTTACAGGAGTTTTTGTAATCTCGCCTTTTTTAAGGGCAAAAGCAGCTTTTGAAAACTCCGGTACCATTCTTTTGGCACTGAACCATCCAAGCTCTCCGCCGTTTGCACCGCTTGGTCCTGTTGATTTGGTTTTAGCAAGTTCTATAAACTTATCTTCTAGCTTTTTGCCGCTTAAACCTTTTAGCTGATTTATGATATCTTTTGCCTCTTTTTCAGTTTTTACCAAGATGTGTCTTGCTTTAACCTGGGCCGGTTGTTTGAATTTGTCTTTGTTTTGGTTGTAAAAATCTTTTGCTTCTTTGTCTGTTACTTTTGCTTTGGCGTATTGTTCTTTCATCCAAACTTCAAGTGCCAAGTCTCTTTTTACTTTTTCAAGAGCTTTTTTGAAAGCTTCAGTTTTTTCAACTCCGCTTTTTATGGCTTTTGCAGTCAAAAGTTTACCGTCAATCGCCTGGTCAAGTATCTTTTGCTGAGTTTGAGGAGGAAGTTGGTTAAAATTAATTCTTGGATTTCTTATAACCATTGCTATATCACCTGCGGTAACATCCATACCGTTAACTTTTGCGTACACTTTTTCTGCTGCATAACTTGCACTTGTCAACATCACTGATGCTGCTACTACACTTAAAATAATCTTTCTCATTTTTATCCTTTGTAAAATTTTTATTTCTGTATCATACTATTTAAAAGTAACTGAAAGTTAAACAATTTATTATTTTGTTATCTGTTATATGTTCAGTTATCAGTATCAACTCATATTGTGATATACATTTTGTACATCATCATCTTCTTCTAAAACATCTATAAGTTTTTCAACTTTTGCCGCTGTTTCATCATCTACATCTACTTCATTGTTTGCTACAAGCTCGATAGAACTTTCCTGAATAGTGGCTCCACTCTCTTCAACAGCTTTTAAAAGTTCGTTAAAATCACTTGGCTCACACTCAAAAAGTAAAAAATCATCAAACTCTTTTATGTCACTGGCCCCGTTATCCATGGCTATCTCCATGATTTCATCATCTTTGTCGCTTTTTTCAACTGTAATTATACCCTTTTTGTCAAACATCCATGCAACACAACCGCTTTCACCCATACTTCCGCCGTTTTTGGAAAAAGCGTGTCTTACTGAGGCTACTGTTCTATTTTTATTGTCAGTCATGCACTCAACCATGATGGCAACTCCACCGGGTCCGTATCCTTCATAAGTTATCTCATCGTAGTGAACCCCCTGAAGGTTGCCTGTAGCTTTGTCGATGGCTCTTTGGATATTGCTCTGAGGCATTGATACTGCTTTTGCCCTCTCTACCGCAAGTCTAAGAGCCGCATTACTGTCAAGGTCACCTCCGCCTGCTCTTGCTGCAGTTGTTATATCTTTGATAGCTTTTGTAAAAGCCTTTCCTTTTATAGCATCCTGTTTAGCTTTTATATGTTTTACTTTTGACCATTTATTGTGTCCAGCCATATGCATCCTTATTAAAACTTAAATTGATGGATGATTATACTTAATATTTCATTAAAGTATTATAAGTAGGGGTCAGGTGATAGTGATAGTACTATCACTATCACCTGACCCCTATACTAAAAACGACGGATTGAGTATAATAACGAAAATAAATCGGAGAATATAAGTGCAGTTAAAAAGAGTAAAACAAGCTATTGAGGATATTAAGTCTGGGAAAATGGTCATCATGATAGATGATGAGGATAGAGAGAATGAGGGGGATCTTGTATATGCGGCAACTTTTTCCACTCCCCAAAAAGTAAATTTTTTAGCAAGCTATGCCAGGGGGTTGATATGTGTTTCGGTTACTGAAGATATATCGAAAAGATTGGCGCTTTCACCGATGGTCACACATAACGACTCTCAACATGAGACAGCTTTTACTGTTACTGTTGATGCAAAAGATTGTACCACCGGCATATCAGCTTATGAAAGAGATATGACTATAAAAGTATTGGCTGATTATAATTCAAAACCGAGTGATTTAGTCAGACCCGGGCATATATTTCCACTTATTGCCAAAAAGGGTGGGGTACTTGTCAGAACAGGTCACACAGAAGGTTCTGTTGATATATGTAAAATGGCGGGAGTTTCACCGGTTGCAGTCATCTGTGAAATAATGAAAGACGACGGAACTATGGCAAGAAGAGATGATTTGGAAAAATTTGCCAAAAAACATCAATTAAATATCGTTTATATATCCGACCTTGTTGAATACAGACTTCAAAATGAGTCACTTGTAAGAGAAGTAGCCCAAGCGAGGGTAAAATTTATGCAAAGTGATGCCAAAAGGATTGACTATATAGATCACAGAAGTTCACATCATGTGGTATATCAATTTGGCATTTTAAGCGAAAATACAAATGTAAGATTTCACAATGTCGGACTTGATATTGACCTGCTTTCAAATGAGAAAAAATATAACAATCTTATAAACTCCATAAAATATCTTCAAAAAAACGGAGGATTGCTTATATTTTTAGAAAAAGAAGAGCAAAGAAATCCATATATGAAAGAGTATGGGATAGGTGCCGGGATACTAAAAGATATGGGCGTAAAAAATATCAATCTTCTTGTCGGAAAAAAAGGTGTGGAGTTTGTAGGTCTAAGCGGTTTCGGACTCAATATCGAAAAAGAGATAGAGATATAATTACTTAACTGACCTTACACATTTCAGGGGAACACAAGAAAAAAAGTTGTTCCCTTTGAAACTTTGGATTCAACCTTTATTTTTATGTTGTACTGACTGCATACAGACTTAACTATATCAAGGCCTATACCAAACCCCCCGTTATCTTTGTTTTTTCTCTCGTATCTGGTAAAGATAATCTCTTTATCTTCATCCGCTATGCCTATTCCTTTATCAGTGATACTGAAAACTCTGTCTTTTAATTTGATTTGAATTTTTGTGTCGGGATATGAATACTTTATAGCATTTGAGATAAGGTTGTTTATGGCTTTTTGGATGCGTGAGCGATCCATAAAGACCATAGTCGGTTCCAATTCATACTCTATAGTATTGCCTTTGCTTGCCGCAATTTCATCAAAGAATTTAATACTCTCTTTTACCAAAGCAGCCAAATCAAATCTTTCATTTAAAATTTTGTCTTCATTATTAAAAGCTATGAACGATAAAGAGTTGTATATCTGAGATATAAGTTTTGCGCTTATTGAGATATGATGCAGAGCCTTTGGGTTTAGTTGGTTTTTGTTTCTTAGGGATGATACACTCATCATTAATGCTGAAACCGGTGTATTTATATCGTGAGCACTATCCTTTATAAAGCAGTTTAGTCTTTCTACTCTTTTTTTGATAGGAGCTATAAGAAGTCTGCTTAAAAAATATCCAATAATGCTTATAAAAAGCAGAGATACCAAAATAACACTTCCTATAAGTATAAGAAGTTTGGTTTTTTGCTTAGCTATTTGATTGCCTTCTATTACGATGTATGATATGCCAAAAAGAGGTTTGTTTAGCCTTGCTATATGATACTCATGTTCATAATTTTTATAAGCTTTTTTTGAAAGAAGTACCTGCTTAGACTCAAGGTTCGAATATAAAGGTTTGCCGTGACTGTCAAAAAGACCCGCTCTCATTTTATACTTAGAGGGGTTGAATTTATATTTTTTATGCTCCATTGATGCTTTCATGAGATCTTTTTCTATCATCATTGCCTGATTTCTCATCTCAACAGAGCAAACATCCGTTATGATAACAACCTCTTTTTTATAATATAAAAAGGCTATGATAAATATCAATACCAATGCTGATAATGTATAAATGATCAAGAAGCTTGCAAGAGCTTTTTTTTCATCTTTATTCAAAGTAGTATCCGCTCCCTCTTATCGTTTGAATCCTCTTTTTGCCTATGATGTTTCTGAGATTTTTTATATAGACTCTTATAGTCGCATCTGTCGGCATAGACTCATACTCCCATAGGTTTTGCATCAACTCTTCAGAAGATATGACTCTTCCTTTGTGAGAGCTTAGGTATAAAAGAATTTCACACTCTTTGTTTGCTATTTGATATGTTTTATCAGCCACATTTATACGGTTTTTATTTGGAATAAGTGTAGTATCGTTGCCCAGATTTATCTTTTTTTCACTCTCTATTGAAAACCTTTTTTGTATATTTTCTATCCTTAAATCCAACTCTTCCAAGTCAAAAGGTTTTTTTATATAATCATCACATCCGTTTTTAAAACCCTCTATCATATGAGTAGTATCCTGATATGCTGTAATGATAATGACAGGTGTTGTATTTTGAAACTCTCTAATCTCCTTTAAGACTGAAACTCCGCTTTTTTTTGGTACATTTATGTCAAATATCATCAAATCAAACTTACTTTCACTGGCTTCATCAAGGGCTTTTTCACCATTATCGACACAAACGACACTATATCCGCAATCATCTCTTAGGTGACAAGTTAATATGTCTAAAAGAATAGTATCATCTTCTAAAAGTAAAATTTTCATATATTTCCCCATTTTCTATAACACCGGTATTATACAATATATTTATAAAAAATTTAGTATACTATGAGTTGGTGTAATAAATGTTTAGTGAAAGAAGAATATATGAAAATAAGAGTCTATTATGAAGATACGGATGCAGGCGGGATAGTTTATCACTCCAAATATATAAATTTTTGTGAAAGAGCAAGAAGTGAAATGCTTTTTTCAAAAGGACTCTCCCCAAAAAACGGTGATGCTTTTTTTGTGGTAAGAGACTTGAAGGCTCTGTTTTTAAAAAGCGCCACTTTGGGAGAACTTTTAAGTGTAAAAACAAAAGTACTTTCTACTACCAAAGTAAGCTTTAGTCTGCTTCAAGAGATATACAATGAAAAGAGTGAAAAGATTTTTTCCATGGATATAAAATTGGTCTATATAAAAAACGGAAAACCTTTTAAAATGGATAAATATTTTTTAAAAATTATAGAGAGTTTTCAAGCATAATAACTTGTTTAAAAGCTGATTTTGTCGGTTTTAGTATTTGGATGTCATATTGGACCTGGTTGTTTAATATATTTTCATTAAAGATTCTTTTGGCGTTGTTGTCAAAATACAGTGTATAGATATAGTCCATCCCTATAGAAGTAGAGTAGTTTATCCAGTCAAACAGTATGTTGTTGTCAAGGAGTTTGTTTGTTGCAACCAGTTTGTCGTCGCTGTGACCTATAGAGTTGGCAATATACATATTTTTTCTATCATCAAACTGAGTTAAATTCAAAAGAAGAGGGTTGTAGTTTATTTGGGTTGAAAAAAGAGCATAAGGTGTTATTTTGTAAAATCTGAATTGTGAAGCCAAAAGAGAAGTTTTAACCAAAGGAGTATTTAAAAAAATAGAGCTGTTTTCAAGCTTTTTGTTTCTTTTTAAAAATGATCTGAATTTTGTCAATTTTTGAGGAATTATTTTTTTGTATACTACTCTTTTGCCGCTGTTTTGTATATAGCTGCTGAGTTTAAATCCTATATTGCTTTCATCGGCAAATATTGCTAATTTGTCATTTGTAAAAACCAGCAATCTCTCTATCTGTTTTTTGTAGTCTATCCCGCCAAAAATAAAATTTGTCTTTTGTGTCGTTACTTCACTTTTGTTGATAGTAGGGATATAAAAAATGAGATTTGTATCTGTAGATAAAAGTTTTTTTACACCCTCTAAAGTGTATGGAGCTATTACAAAATCAAAACCTTCATTTTCTATCTTTTTTACTGTATTTGATATGTTTTCTCTTGTTTCATCATTTGAATTAAAAAGTTCAAAGTTAAAATTTACTCCTTTTTCAAGGAGATATGACAGTATGGTATTGCTTGTACTTATGGTATATCTGCCTATTACATTTTTTGGTACCATTAAAGCTATCTTTACATTTTGTACTTTTTTTAAGTTGTAAATATTGAATTTGATTTTAAGTGCTTCATACTCTTTGGTCAAATTTATATCATTTGGTGTCTGTTTGTAGTTGGACAAAAAAGAAAAAATTTCACCGTTTTTTATAAAATCATCAAGGCATTTTGTATCACACTCTTTGGTCTGCAGATTTATAATAGTTGTCTTTGGAAGCGGCAGCATAGAAAGATACAAACTTTTTGCCATAGATATAACAGCAATAAAAACCAATGCCAAAAAAACTCTCAAACCAATACTCCAGTTAAAAATAAAGTATAATTATACCTAAGAAAATCTTAATTCGTGATTGTCCTCGTTCCTGCGGAATGTTCCAGTAGGAGTTCCGTTACACTCCACGTCGCTTCGCTCGGATCGTAACTCATGATTAGTTGTTTTAAAACTTAAAACCTTCATCCTTCATCCTTTTGACTTTTTTCATATCCGCAAAGACATATTTTTTGGCGGAGGGATTTCTCAGTAAAAAGCTTGGATGAAAAGTAGGAATTAATTTTGCATTTTTAAAAGGCAAAACTTCTCCTCTTATTTTTGATATGGGAGTTTTGTCATTTGTTAGATTGTTGTATGCGGTAGCTCCAAGTGTTATGATAATCTTTGGCTTTACAAGTTTTATCTGTTTTAAAAGATATGGAAGACAAGACTCTACTTCTTCGGGTGTAGGGACTCTATTGTTTGGAGGTCTACATTTTACTATATTTGCTATATAGACTTGCTCTCTTTTTATTTCAAGTACATTTTCTATAATTTTTGTTAAAAGTTCACCTGCTCTTCCTACAAAAGGTTTTCCCGTTTCATCTTCATTTGCTCCGGGACCTTCGCCTATAAACATAATATCAGCGTTTATATCTCCTTCTCCGAAAACAACATTTTTTCTAGTTTTTGAGAGTTGGCAAAGGTGACAGTTTTGTACGATACTTTCAAGGTTATCCAAATTATCGGGGAGAGATTTTAGCGAATTGTCATCTTGATTTATATTTTGAATATCATCAATATATTCCAAACCCAATGCTTTGTATGCGTGAAGGGTGCTTAAAATATGTAATTTTTTGATTTTATGCATGAACAGTAAGAAGGCACCCCTGAATTCAGGGGTGTAAATTATTCTGTTACTTCTACTACTTTTGGATCACTTTCCCAAATACCGTGTTTTGTGCAGTAACTTTGAGCAACCAAAGTCATTTTTTTACCTTGCGGTTTGATTCTGAAAGTAACTTCCGCATGACCTTTTTCACCTTGACCGCCTAGCATTCCGGCCATAAAGTCAGACTTTGCAAGTAGTGTTTCTTTGTTGTAAAGTGCAACACTTGCAATATAGTGGTCAAAATCATCCGGATGGGTGTATTCATTTCCTACTTTTACAGTCACTTCAAAAACTTCATCCGCTTTTGCACTGTCAGCACAGTGGATAAAAGGTGAATGTCTGTCTATGTAGTCTTTCTTTGCTTCTCTTTCAACTGTATCTATGTCAACATATCTGTTTATTTTTGGCATATTAAACTCCTTTAAAATTTTATATAATTGTAGCCATTGTTTGCTTATATAAGAGATATAAATAGGATATAAATTATCCTATTTATATTAGATTAAACAAAAGTTACTTCACTAACATTATGCTCAAGTCCCAACTCTTTTGGAGCAAGTCCCAAAGCAAGTCCTATCATTTGAGGCAGGTGAAGTACCGGCATATTGATATCTCTGCCTATCTCTTTGGAAATATTATGCTGTTGTACATCCAATCTTAAGTGACATAAAGGGCATGGGGTAACAACTACATCAGCATTGTTATCCATAGCATCAGTCATTGCATCACCTGAAAGTCTGTTGGCAGTTTTTGGCGCCTGGAGTTCTACATGAAAGCCGCAACATTTGTTTTTATGTTCATAGTCGATGGAATTTCCACCAAGAGCATCTATGAGTCTTTCTATGGAGTCAGGAACATAAGGGTTTTCATTGCCGTTGTTTTTGCTTTGTAAAGAGCTTGGCCTTATGTTATGGCATCCGTAAAATGGAGCAATATTTAAATTTTTTAAAGGTCTTTTTACTCTTTTAGCTATCTCTTCAACTCCAATATCATCAATGATGGCATATAAAAAGTGTTTTACTTCTACATTTCCTTTGTATTCAAGTCCGACTTCTTTGAGTTTGGAATTTACCTTCTCTTTCAACTCTTCGTTGCCGTCAAGTCTCTCCTTGGTCAAAGAAGTGTTTAATTGACAAGTATTGCAAATGGTAACCATGGTAAGTCCAAGTTTTTCTGCATAACAGATATTTCTGGCATTTAGTGTAAGAGATAAAAAATCATCGAAATCTTGTAGGTGACTGGCCCCACAGCAACTTGCTTCTTCAAGTTCAACAAGCTCTATGTCAAGAGCCTCGGCAACTGCCATTGTTGATTTTAAAAGTTCAGGGGTACTCTCTTTTGCCGTACATCCGGTATATAGTGCATATTTTAACTGTTTCATTTAGTACTCCTTAAAAGTCAACTGTAGATGCGATATCAACAAGTTTTTTTATCTCATCTAAATTTTTTGATTTTGGCATATTCCAAGGCATAACAATCTTTCCTTTTTTCCACATTTCAAAAGCTTCTGGTAAATGTTTTAAAACACCTATATTGCCTTCACTGTATCTTACAAGTTCGCCTTCATCCAAAATGCCGTGTTTTCTTATGGATGATTTAAATCCAACAGCATGTCTTGTGGCTACATTGTTTATAGCTTTGCCGTCTTCAAAGATTTGATTGTGTAATTTTGTTATTTTGCTAATAGGTGACAAATCTTTCGGACAGGCTTCGGCACACTCAAAACATTTAACACAATCCCATACTCCGGCACCCTCTTCATTGACTATATCAAGTCTCTCACTTCTAGCATTATCTCTGACATCAGCATTAAATCTAAAGGCTTTTAAAAGAGCTGCAGGCCCCAGATAGTCATCATTTGCTTCTACAGAAGGGCAGGCATAAAAACAGTTTCCGCACTGTATACAATAATCAGCCTCATCCAAAGCTTCTGCCTGCTCTGGAGTAACAAGGTCTTCTTTTTCAGGGTGGTCAACGATATCTGCTATCAAATACGGCTTGACGGCATCATATTTTTGCCAAAAGTTTTTCTTGTCAATTACCATATCTTTTATAGCTCTTTTTTCATCTTGTGGGTCAAATGTAAGCTCTTCGCCAAACATTTCAACCAAATGAAAAACATTCTCTTTGCAGGAGAGTACAGGTTTGCCGTTTACTTTTATGGCACAACTTCCGCAGATGCCGTGTCTGCAACTTCTTCTGTAGCTGAAACTTCCGTCAAATTCCCACTTTATTCTGTTTAAGATATCAAGCACAACTTCATCTTGAGAAACTTCCATCTCATATTTTTTATAGTAAGGCAGATGATCTTTCTCGCTATTAAATCTAAAAACATTAAAGGTTAATTTTTTTCTATCATATTTTTTCATATCCGCTCTCCACCTAGTAAGTTCTTTCTTGAGGCTCAAAGATACCTAAGTTTACATCTTTGTACTCCATTTGTATCTCGCCGTTTTCATCCATATGAGCATAAGTGTGCTTTAAAAAGTTTTCATCATCTCTTTTTGGATAATCATCTCTAAAGTGAGCGCCGCGACTCTCTTTTCTAGCAATTGCCCCTTCAACAATAAACATAGAATAATCAAGCATATGACCAAGTTCAATAGCTTCTTGTAAGTCAGTATTGTATACTTTAGACTTGTCATCTATTCTTATATGTTTAAATCTTTCTCTAAGCTCTTTTAGTTTCTTTTTTTGTTTTTGGAGTGACTCTTCAGTTCTAAATACTCCTGCATTTTTTGTCATACTCTCTTGTAATTCTTCTCTAAGAGTCGGTACTCTTTCATCTCCGCTTGAAGTCAAGAGTCTGTTTATCTCTTCAAGCATTCTGTCAGCATCTTTTTGGTCGGGTTCTTTGTGGATAAGAAAATCTTTTTTTCTAAGGTCGCTTATGATGGTTTGCCCCACATGTCTTCCAAAAAACATAGCTTCAAGCAAAGAGTTGGCTCCGAGTCTGTTGGCTCCGTGTACACTTACGCATGCACACTCTCCGGCAGCATAAAGTCCGTGGATTCTGTGATTTTGATTGAGTTTTGCTCTCCCGTCATTATCTACCGGTATGCCACCCATAGAGTAGTGTGCGGTAGCTGCTATCATGATAGGTTCATGTATCATGTCAAGCCCTAAGAAAGTGATGGCCAAGTCTCTAAGCTCAGGAAGTCTTGAGAGGATTTTTTCTTTTCCGAGATGTGTAAGGTCAAGATAAACCGCATCTTTGTTTGGTCCTACACCTCTTCCTTCAAGTATCTCTTTTGTAATTGACCTGCTTACCAAGTCTCTAGGAGCCAACTCCATCTTTTCAGGAGCATATTTTTCCATAAATCTTTCACCCTCACTGTTAAATAGTCTTCCACCTTCTCCTCTTGCGGCTTCACTGATAAGGATACCGGTACCGGCAAGTCCTGTTGGGTGGAATTGAACAAACTCCATATCTTTCAGAGGCAAACCGTGCCTGGCGTAAATACTCAGACCGTCACCCGTATTGGCGTGGGCGTTTGAGTTTATTTTGTAAGCTCTTGCGTATCCTCCTGTAGCCAACATCACTGCTCTCGCGTTAAATATGGCAGGCTCTAAAGTTCTTAGGTTATATGCAACTACTCCATAAACATTTTTGTTTTCCTGAATGATATCAGCAACATACCACTCATCCCAGTATTCAACTCCATCTCTGTGAGACTGTTCAAACATAGTTTGAAGAAGAGTCAAGCCGGTTCTGTCTTTTGCAAAACAAGCTCTTGGAAACGATTGTCCGCCAAAAGGTCTTTGTGCTATAGTTCCATCTTCATTTCTGCTAAAAGCCGCCCCCATGCTTTCAGCCCATCTTACAGTTTCAGGAGCTCCTTCACACATGAGTTTTACAGCATCCTGATCAGCCAAATAGTCACTTCCTTTGATAGTATCGAACATATGTGATTCTATACTGTCTTCAGGTTTCAGTGCAGCATTGATACCCCCCTGGGCAGCACCTGAGTGACTTCTAAGAGGATGAAGTTTGCTGATGACTGCAACATGTTTTCCATGCCCCTCGAGTTCTCTTGCAGCTGCCAGACCTGCCAGACCTGCTCCTACGATTATCGCATCATAATGATATATTGGTATGCTCATATAGCGATCCCTTATTTTAAAATTTTAAGGACATTATATCTGTAAAAAGTTTAAACAATACAAAAAGTAACACTTTTTATATAAAAAAAAGTAATAATGTTACAATTTTGCACTTTTTACTTTTGTATCCATTTTTAAGTATAATAGCACAATTACAATAATAAAGGAATATATTTTGAACAAAGAGGATTATTTTATTTCACTTTTTAAAAATAGATACATAGGTGATGACGGGGTCGCTATAGATAAAATAATTTATTCAAAAGATTTGTTTTGTGAAGATGTACATTTTAAAAGAGAGTGGATGAGTTTGAGAGAGATTGCCACAAAAAGCGTTTTGGTAAATATTTCCGACTCTATAGTAATGAACGCAAAACCAAAGTATCTTCTTTTGGGTATCAAAATTCCAAAAGAGTTTAGCTACAAACAGATAAAAGAGTTAAGTGACGGTTTTAAAGAGGTTTGCAAAGAGTATGATATAAGTATAATCGGAGGGGATACTATAGCCGGAGATAAACTTGATATCTCTATAACTGTTATCTCAACATCCAAACGTCCCGTCAAAAGAAAGGGTATAAAAAAAGGTTTTCTTTTTGCTTATACTGGAACTTTGGGAGAGTCAAAAAGAGACTTGAAAAAACTTTTATCCGGTAAAAAAATATCCAAAAATTCAAAATTTGTAAAACCGAAACTAAGAGATAAATTTTTTTACAATGCATCCAAATATATATCAAGTGCATTAGATATATCAGATGGACTTCATAAAGACCTTTCAAGGTTGACACATGCAAATAAGATAGGAGTCGAATTCATAAAAAAAATTTCAAAAGAGCAAATATGCAGCGGAGAAGAGTATGAGATACTTTTTGTATTTGACAAAAGATATAAAAACAAAATCCTTTCAATTGCCAAAAAAACAAAAACTCCCATTACAATTTTTGCCAAGGCAAAAAGAGGAAAATTTAGGAGTTTATGCAAGGAAAATCATTTTTCGTGATTGGTGATTAGTGATTAGAACCTAAATCCTAAATCCTATTTTTCTCATCCTCCTCCTACTTTAGGGAATATTGAGAAATTATCACCATCTTTTAAGATATGTTCTTTTCCCACATGTCTTCCGTTAACCATCAGGACACCTATGGGAAGTTCATCTTCATTGATACCTATATCTTTTACAATTTTACCGGCAGTTATGTTGGAGGGGTAGATTTTTTTATCTACCTTAAATCTACCCTCTCTATATTGAGCAAAGAGTTTTACAGTAACTTCAATGCTGTTATTTTTCATCCAAATAACTCCATACGCTGTCAAGCTCTTCACCTGTAAAATCCCATACAACATTATGTGGAGGAAGTGGCTCATATTTCATAAATTCAGGAAGTCTGTCGTCACTATTTGTAAGACCTGCTTTTTTGTTGAATTCTCTCTCTTTTTTGATGATATTTTCTCCGAGATTTGTTACGTCATCCGCAGTCAAGTTGATACCAAATCTGGCATTTATCATGTCAATTAGCGCAGGCAGACATTTTGGATCGTCAAGTGCAGGGAAAGCGACAAATATACACATTCCTGTACTGTCAACCGCAGCAGAGGCTATTTGAAGGTTTCTGGCAAGCTCCAGCTGACCATCTTTTTTGAGAGGATCTATATATCCACCGCTATTTAATATATTTGTAGCAACTGCATATCCTGCTGTGTGATCCGCTCCCATAGGAGTAGTTGCATAAGTTACACCCTGACCTTTGACTGCTCTTGGCTCATAAGCAGGTATTGCTTGGTTTTTAACAACAGGGACTCTAACTAGTCCATATAATTTACCAAGATTTCCTGTTCCGCCACCTATGATTCTACCAAGCGGAGTTCCTTTGGCTACTTCATATTTCAAAAGTTCATAAGCTCTTTCACCATCTCCAAACTCTATGATATCTGTTTCTGCTGCAAGTCCGAGAGTTACACCTGTTTCTATGGCATCAACTCCAAGGTCGTCCATCAGAGCATCAATTTTAGCTATCATATCGAGGTCTTTGATGCCCAGGTTTGCACCAAATGCCCATATCATTTCATATTCAAACCCACTTGTAAGATAGTTTCCTTCTTTGTCATTATATGTTTGAGAGCATTGTATGACACATCCCGCATGGCATCCGTGAGTGGTACTGCCGCCTCTTTCTTTTATATTTTCAGCCATGGTTTCGCCGCATATCTCTTCAGCGTTGTCAGAGTTTCCGCTTCTGAAGTTAAGGCTTGGCAAACCTCCCGCTTCATTTATGATATTTACAAGTACATTTGTACCAAAAGCAGGGAGACCTTCACCGCTTATTGGGTTTTCCTGAAGCGATTTTGTAAAAACTTTACTTGCCTCTTTAAATTTTTCAGGTTCAGCGTAATGAACTTCTTTGTAATTTTCGGCATCTATCGTGATACATTTTATCTTTTTTGAGCCCATAACGGCACCAAGTCCGCCTCGTCCCAAACTTCTAAATTTGCCTTTTGGGTCTTTAACGGATATGTTAGAAATGAGCATTTTCATTTCGCCCGGCGTTCCTATGGTTAAAACAGCTACTTTTTTATTGTATCTGTTTAGCATTTCATCAAGTACTTCATAGTTTTGTTTGCCGACAAGTTCCGGTACAGGCTCTATAAGCACTTCATTTTTTGTCACATGAATATGATAAAAAGTACTGTCATCTTCAGGCAATCCCTCGATGATAAGAGCTTTTACTCCAAGTTTTGCCATAATCCCCGCACTTGTTCCACCGACATTACTCTCTTTTATACCACCGGTTAACGGACTTTTGGCTCCCAAAGAAGTTCTGCCGCTGTTTGCAGCTGTGGTTCCGGAAAGTAAACCCGGCGCAAATACCAATTTGTTGTTTGGTCCTAAAGGATGACATTCAGGGTCTACTTCTTCTGATACGATAGTAGAGGTCAGTCCTCTTCCTCCAAGCCCCATCCATTCGGCAGGTACATCCTCTATACTGTAGCTCATGTCACCCATATTGACACGATAAATTTTATCTGACATTCTCACTCCTTATAAAAAATTTGGACTATTTTAGCACTTTTTTAGAGTAAAAAGCAAGAAATATGCTAAAAAAGAAATATGTTTTTTTAGCATATTTCTTTTTTACATATATTTTAAGTAAAACAGTAAAATATATTTTAATTTAATAACTATTAAGTAAAAAAAAGTTAGTATATAATAAGTAAGATTTAAAAAAGGTTTTAAAGAAATTGAAGTTAATGAAAAGTTTTTCTTTTTTTATTGTTCTTTTAATGTCTGTATCAAATATTGTATATGCAGACAGTGAGATAGACAATCTGCTCGCCAACATTGAGGAAAAGAGCGATCTTTCCTTGAAAACCAGAGAAGAAAATACAGGAGTATCCTATATATATACAAGGCATGACCTTGATGTAATGCAGGCAAAGTACTTAAGTGATGTATTAAAGTCTACAGAAATAGGGTATGAAGAAAGCAGATATGGTATAGTTGATCCTTTTAAATTTTTCAACCCCACTCCTTTTAGCAGCTCAATGATAAAAGTTTTTATAGACAACCAGGAAATAAGTACAGCCTTGTATGGAAGCGGACTTCCCATACTTGGAGATATGGAGCTTGGTTTTGTTGACCATATAGAAATATATGCTCAAAATCCCACTTTTGAATACAGCACAGAGCCTGCTATGGTAACTATAAAAATTTATTCAAAAAAAGCCGAGAGAGATATGGGTGGTAAAAGTACGCTTAGCGTGGGAAGTTACGGCTCAAATCTTCAAAGCTATCAATATGCTGATGTTTTGGATAGTTTTTCATATCTGTTTTATGTTTCAAGAGATGAAAACAGGAAAAAAAGCTACAGTATTGACAACAGTGATGTAAAAAGAAATACAAAAAACTTTAACCTTTTTGCTTCTATTTACAATAAGGACAACAGATTTTTACTAAAAGCCGCACATACTGACAAAGGAGGACTCTTTGGTATAAGTCTTGATGCCAAGCCGGATACTTCTGACATTACTACAGACAATGTTCATATGGGATATGAAAGGGATATAAACAATTTTAAGCTCTCTTTTGCCTTTGATAAAATAAAAAATAGAACCAAATATGAAGAGAGCATATTAAATTATTATCATTCGATGCCAATAAACTCTTTTTATGTAAAATCGACCAGTGAAATATATACATCTAAAATTAATTATACATTTAACTATAAAAACAACAAACTTATACTTGGTGACAAATTTAGATATAAGCATTTTATTTATAACAACATAAAAATGAATGGCGTTGAGCTTCCAAGATACGGACATACCAAGCAAAGTGTAAATACAACTTTTTTGGAAAATGATTACAATTATGCAGATAATGCCGTAGTAACTGCAGGTGTATCTTACAGCAACATAAACAACAACGGCAATGTATCCTCGGAGCATACTCTGCTTTATAGACTGGGTCATACATATTTAAAAAACAGATGGACGCTAAAAACATATTTTTCCCACATAGAGATACCGGTAGACCCTTATCTTATAAACTCTATATATACAGTTCCAAACAAAATGCTAAAAACCCAAAAATTAAATACTTATATAATGGATTTGAAATATGAAAAAAAATTGCATTTGTTTGAGGGTATATTTGAATATTTGACGGCAAAAGATTTTGTTATAGCAAACAGCAGCGGCATACTTGACAATGTTGACAAAAAAGTAAGTGCAAAATATCTTCATCTAAGATGGATATACAAGTATGCGCCTTTAAACAAATTGACAACTTCATTTATATATAAACATATATATGACCTTCCGGTCATGGATGATATGAAAAACTATAATTTTACCGTTAGAAATATACAGCAGTTTGATAAAATCGATGCTTTTGAAGAGTTGGTATTTAGTAAAGACAATATTGTGAACAAAGAGTATTATGACCTTAGTCTGGGATTGAGATATCACTTGAAAGATAATATTTCCATAGCATTAAAGGGTGTAAATATTTTAAACAAAGCCCCTGAAACTTTATATCAAAGAGTAGATACATCGACTCTTTCTGCTTTAAGCCCCGTTGCTTTGTCGCCGATAGACAGAAAAATTATGCTGACTTTGGAGTGGTATTTTTGATAAAGAAGATTTTACTTTTTTTGATACTGACTACTTTTGCATGGTCTTCAGACAGATATGAAAAAACTCTTTATGAAAAAATATTTCCGCTTATTTTTCATAAAAAAGTTGTTAAAATCTATACAGACAAATCAAACAAAGATATTTTTGAAAAAAGTAAAAAAATTATTACTGTAAACAGCTGTGAGAGAAGTGATATGGTTTTTGGGATTGTCAAAGCCGCCAACTGCCAAAATAAACCACTGTTTGTAACAACTTACAGAGAATTTGAAACCAATGGCAATGCCATAGGGGCATTTTACTGGAGAAAAGGACGGCCACAGCTACGCTTTAAGGAGAAGAGTTTTAAAAAATTTCATCTTATTCTGCCTGAAATACTAAGAAAGTATGCACAATGAAAAGTTTCAGTAAGTTATATTACAGTAAGTTTAGATTTTCATATATTTTTATATTTTTGGCTATCGTGATTATATTTTTTACAGGCATGGTCTACTCAAAATATAATTATGTTGAAACAAAAGTTATCCGGTCAAATCTTCGCTCAAATATTGAGTATGTTGATGACATT
>CAZMKH010000006.1:0-10302 GCA_964566455.1 uncultured Campylobacteraceae bacterium
CGTTTTCTTTTTTTCTCCAAGAGCCAAGATGTACTTCATAGATACTTATAGGCTTGTCATGGGCATTTACTTCGCCTCTTTTTTGCATCCATCTTTCATCGCTCCAGCTAAACCCCTCTATCTCATATATCACAGAAGCTGACCTTGGAGGTTTTTCACAGTAAAAACCGTAAGGGTCTGTTTTTAAAAAAGTTTTATCCTCTATATTTGAAGTTATATGATATTTGTATGTAACACCCTCTTTTACTCCCTCGATAAAACCTTCCCATATCCCTGAGCCGTCATCTCTTATCTTAAGAGGATGTTTAGAAGCGTCATAACGGTTAAAATCCGCTACAACGCTGACATACTTTGCATTTGGTGCCCAGACGGCAAAATAGATACCTTTTTTACCCTCTCTTTGCATAAAGTGAGAACCAAATTTATCATAAAGCTTGGTATGGGTTCCCTCTTTAAAAAGATATATATCCATATCACTAAATCTTGTGACATCATAATAAATCATTTCATAGTCCAAAGATAAACTTTTTGATATTTTTTAGCCGAATCTATCCAGCTAAAATGCTCTCTCATAGCTCTTTTTTGCATTTTTACAAACTCATCTTTTTCATCTCTATAAACTTCTACAGCCCATTTTACAGTATGATACAAAGCGTGAGTACTAGCTTCATAAAATTTGAAGCCGTTTGATTTATCACTCTTTTTCTCATAATTTATTATCGTATCATCAAGTCCGCCAGTCGCTCTTACTATCGGTAAAGTTCCATAACGCAAAGAGTATATTTGGTTTAACCCGCAAGGCTCAAATAGTGAAGGCATCAAAAACATATCACTTCCCGCTTCTATCTTGTGAGCCAACTCTTCATTGTATCCCACATAGCAGCCAAATCTTTCAGGGTACCTTTTGGCTATATCACTAAAAAATCCTTCCGCCCATTTTTCACCACTGCCTATCATTACCATTTGTACATCAAGCTGCAAAAGCCCCTCTATACAGGAAGCTATAAGCTCTATACCTTTTTGTTTGGCAAATCTTCCTACAAAACCGATAAGAGCAACTTCATCACTTGGAACAAGATCAAATATATCCTGCAAATCTCTTTTGTTTTCTATTTTATCTTCAAGGGTATCAACACTGTAGTTTTGAGCGATACATTTATCATGTTCGGGATTCCACTCCTCATAATCAACACCGTTTAAAATACCAAAAAGTTTGTATGAGTATATCTTTATATGATCTTGCAATCCAAACCCATACTCGCTAGTTTGTATCTCTTTGGCATATTTTTTACTCACTGTTGTCAAAGCATCACAAAATGCAATGCCTCCTTTTAGGATGTTTACTCCACCTAAAGCTTCCAGTGCGTATTGGTTGAAATGCTCCCAACCGACTCCGAGTATATCCATGGCCCGCTTGTCAAAAAATCCCTGATGTTGCAAGTTGTGAATGGTTAAAACAGATTTTGTATTTTTAAAAAAGTCATTATTTTCATAAACTGTTTTTAAAAGTATGGGCAAAGGTGCACTGTGCCAGTCATTGGCATGAACGATATCGGGTCTAAAATCCAAAGCCATAGCCAACTTCAAAGAAGCCTTGGAAAGAAAAATAAATCTTATATCATTATCTTCATAAGCTACACCGTTTTCATCATACAATCCGCTTCTACCATAGTATCCTTCATGCTCGATAAAATATATCTCCACACTGCTTTTGGGAAGTGTACTTTTGTAAACTCCACACCAAACTTCACCCAAACTTCCCATATCCACTCCAAGAGCCATTGGCAGTTTTTCCAACTTGTTTCTGTCTATTCGGTAATATCTTGGCATGACAACTTTTACATTATCTCCGAGTTTGGCAAGAGCCTTGGGTAAAGCCCCGCTCACATCAGCCAGCCCTCCAGTTTTAGCGAAAGGGGTAACCTCGCTTGAAACAAACAGTATATTCATAATAATTTAGCTCCTTCAAGTGATGCATTTTTTATATCACTTATGACTATCTCGAGCTCTTTTAAGCTCTCTTTTAAAGCATATTTTTCTAATTCGTTTTTTATTATATCCAAAATATAGGGATTGGCTTTTATAATTCCCCCTCCTAGTACCAAAATTTTTGGGTTGAAAAGAGTGACCAGGGTTGCTGCCGCCCTTAAAACTCCCTCTTTAAAATTTTCATATATTTTTTTTACCGTTTTATCTTCACTGCTTTTCATTTCATCCAAACTCATCCACTCTATTTTATAATATTCAAACCACTTTTCAAGCCCTGCTCCGCCGGAAAATATCTCTATACAGTTATCTTTGCCGCATCCGCAAAGAAAAGGGGCTTTTTTAAAAGGTATATGACCTATCTCACATGCTATATTTTTTTCACCTCTTATGATAGCACCGTTTTCCAACACAGCTGCGCCTACCCCGCTTCCAACAAATAAAAGTGCTATATTTTTTTCCGGTATTCTTTTTGATTCAGCCAAAAGTGCACAGTTTAAATCGTTGTCTATCTTAAAAACAATGCCATAATTTTTTTCAAAATACTCTTTTATATTTTTCTCTTTCGCTTTTATATTTGGTGAAGAGAGGATGATACCGTCATTTACCTGTCCGGCAAATGAGACTTTAACGGTATTTATATTTTTATGTCGGTTTAATTTATCTTCCAAAAAGGGTATCAACTCTTTATCTTTGCTCAAATACTCTTCATAGACACCTTCAAATTCACTTCTTAGTTTTGTACCGCCTATATCGACAATCAAAGTGCTCATATTACACTGTTTCTCTTAGTAGTTTTGCTGCACTCTCGGGCAAAAGAGGGTTGATATGCATTTGAGACTCTATCTCAAACCCTCCCGTTTTATAAAGTCTTGGGGTTATTACAGCATGAAATCTATAAAATTTATCAATATCATCAAAAAAATCTTCACTCTCATAATTTTTTTGCATTGGAGGATTTTTAAAGAACAGGTTATAGTCAAATTCCCCTATCTGCTTTCTAAGAAGTATCAAACTCTCTTTTAACAATTTCAAAAACTCTTGCATTTTATCATCTTTAAACATAGCTATGGAAGATATCGGAATTTTTGGCATAACAACCGTTTCAAAAGCATATCTGCTTCCATAGGGGCAAAAAGATATAAAATTTTCACTCTCCATTATGATTCTTTTATCTTTTTCTATCTCATAATCCACCACATCTTCAAAAACAGATCTGCCATGTTTTTTATAATAATCAAAATAGTGATACTCCAGCTTAAGTTGGTTTTTAGGCACCATGGGCATAGCTATGAGTTGAGTATGAATATGAGGCAGTGTGGCACCAGAGTGTTCTCCCTGGTTTTTAAAGATGGAAAAATATGTAAGTCTTATATCTTTTCTCAAATCCTCCACTCTTGCTTTTACACTCAAAAACCACTCTTGCATATCCAAAAGTGACAAATCTTCAAAATGTGTTATATGATTTGGGGTGTCTATGATAACTTCATGTGCTCCAAAACCATCACTTTTTTCATACAAATCATCCTCTCTAAAACCATTTGCCGCCTCTATCTCCAAAGCTTTGTAAAGATTTGGCACGACTCTTACTCTCCACCCGTTTTTATCTCTTCTTGAATAAATTTCCGGTGGTGTTAAATTTTCGTGACCCTTGCAAAAAGGGCACAATTCAGTTTTATTTTTTTCTTTTTTTTCTTCACATGAGTAATAATTTGGCCTGGTAAGTCTGTTTGGAGCCATGATAACATACTCATTTTTGAGTAAATCATATCTTATCTCAGGCATTTTCAATCCTCAAGCTTCCCTCTATCTTTAAGCTTTTTTCAAAAGGAAACAAAAAGGCAAAACTTACCCCCTGCGTCATCAAATCATACCCTTTTTCACTTTTTGATACGGTGTTAAGCGGGGTTGAGAGAAGTTTAAAAGGTTGTTTTGTGGATAAAACCATCTTTCTTTTTGTATAACCGTCAAGCAGATGAAATTCATCCAGTCCATCCATCTCAACATCATCACAAACAGCCGAATCATTAAAAAAAACTTTTTTCAAATCAGCAAAATGCAAGTTAAATTCAAGAGCATAAAGGTAACTGTTTGGCGAAACAGTCTCAAAATCAATAACAAAGTCAAAACCCTTATCCATGATATTATAATTTTTCAAAAGAGTTGCATTATATTTTTTGTCAAAGTAAATCCCGCCCTCTCTTTTAAAAGTTATATTGTTATCTTTGATTTTATAGTCAAAAGGTTGATTTGCAAAGTCTCCATACTCCCAAAATTTACATTTTTTAAAATTTTCAAGTGTAAAACTCTCATTACTGACATGGTCAATAAAAGAGTTTTTTACATACCAGTCAAAATAAAGTGCATCTTTTACTTCATCACTTATTGACACATCCAATTCATGGATGCTTTTTATCCCATCATTGTCATCAATGTTTTCGCTTTTATTGTGGAATAGTATATCCTTATGATATGCCTCTTCTCTTCTTGTTATCACATTTTGAAAGTTAAATTTTTTATCTCTATGCAGTAATTCTATCATTTGACCCCCGTAATGACTGTCAAATCTTGCTATAAAATCTTTTTTTACCGCTTTTATCTCTTCGAAGCCGTTCATATCTATATCATTTGTTTCAATGACTTCTTTGTCTTTATATCTTATATCTTCACATGTGGTCAAATATGAGTAGGCATTATCTCTTAAATTCGGCAGATATAAGCCTCCGAAAATTCCGTGCCAAAAAACATCGTTGGTTTGAAGTTTATATAGGTTTTCTGTAAATTTTTTTGTTTTTATGAGTGTGTTTGAAAGCTCAAGCATTCTTTTATGAAGCCTGTTTGACTCTTCATATTTTATAAAAAAGTTTTTCCAGGTTCCGCCTTTTACAAATTTATCCAATGAATTTGGAAATTTTTTCTCAACATACTTTCTGATTTGCTCCAATTCCAAAGCATTTTCTGTTTTTAAACTCCACTCTCCCATCTCATAATATGAAACATTTTGCAAATAAGCAAGTGAGTTTGCCCTGTTTGATTTTATATATTCATTAAAATGCAAAGTTTCGATATCTTCATCTTTTGTAACTTCATCAAAAAAATCTTCCAGCCAATTTTTTCCGTAGACCCATTCGAAAGTTTCAGGCCAGAGTCCGAATTTTTCCAAATCATCAAAGATAATAGCGCACTTGTATTTTTTTATATCATCCAGCGCATCACTTACGTCTTTAAAAGGCAAGGCATATCTCAAAGCTTTGTTTATAGGAAAAAGAGCAAGTTTTTTACCGTTGTATTCAGTATAAAAATATCCCCCAAGCTCACTCTCTTTAAATCCGCTTGCTATAAAATGATAATCATCCACCATCGCATACTTGATAGCACATTTTGAAAAAGTATCCACCAAAGAGTCATCCCACACTCTTTCACTAAGCCATGCTCCTTTTGGAGAAAATGAAAAATCTTTATGAATGGTTTTATTTAATTTCTTTATTTGTGAAACTCTGTCCTTTTCAGGGATAGAGGATAATACCGGCTCATAATATCCGGCGCTGAAAAATTCTATAGAACCGTTTGAAGCCAATTTTTTTATGATACTAAAAAGTTTTTTATGATTTTTTTTGATATATCCCAAAAGCCAGCCGCTACAATGCAGAGATATTTTAAAAGAAGGATATTTTTCCAATGTTTCAAAAAACGGCTCATAACATTTTTCAACTGCCTCTTCGACAGCCCCTTTAAAGTTATCAACAGGTTGATGCATATGCACCCCAAAAAGAAGTTTAGTTTTATCATTCATTATACTTTATCCTTATCAATTCTAATCACTGATCGCTAGTTACTAATCACTATTTTATATAAACCAATTTTTCTCATATTCATTGTCACAAACTTGTACATCACCGTAAATGGGGATAAATTCACTGTTTTTTTCTTTGTCTTCCAATTCTATCTGGATATTTATCTTAGGTAAATTTTGACATACTTTTTTATCTATTTGTATCTCTATGATATCATTTATAGACATTTTTATTAAATTATTATAAAAGCTTTTTTCTATCGGAATTTTAAATATTTTATTTATCTCTTTAAAGTGTATTTTTAGCCATTTATACTCATTTAATATTTTTTTAATATTTCCATCAATTCTTAAAAATATAAACTTGTCATTCTCCCCGTAATATAGTTTTTCAGCTACTTGAGAGCTACCCTGCATTGTCCCGAAGATTCTACTCTCATCCACTACACCGCTTCCAAGCCATTCATAAAATGAACTTTTTTTGCCATCAATTTTGACATTTAGATTAAACTTAGGCTTTACGGCAGTCAGTTTTATTTCTCTCTCCTTTTGCACAGGCAAAAGTAGAGTTGAAGGAGGTCTTAAACCGCACAGATTATAAATGGATATCAAGTGAGACCTGAAAAGCTTATCAAATTCTGATAAAAAATTACTAAAATGATCCTCACCATACCACCAAAACCAGTCTGAACACTCTGCTTGAAGAAAATGGTTTTTTATCTTTTGTGAAACCTCTTTATCTACTTTACAATCTTTTGTGTCTCTTTTTGTTTGATATAAAAGCTCCCATGCTCTGTTTTTTTCACTATGGCCTACCCAAGTATCAAAATTGCCATATATCCAGCTTCCAGGAGACAAAGTAGGTAATTTTTCTTTTTTTAAGCTGATTGTTTCATCAAAATTTAACGTTTTTATCTCATTTGATGATGATAATTTTTTATATAAACCTGTAAAAAAACCCTTTGCATTGTTTTTGTAAAACTCCCAGGCATTTTCACCGTCAAGTATCACAAAAACACTAGAGTCATCTTTTATCTTGCCAACTTTGTCTACAAAATCATCCGCAGCCTCTTTTTCATCTTTGTATCTGTATGCAAATCCTATCAAATCGCTTAGATAATGGTCTCTAAAGCCTATAAAAACATTGTCATACTCATATCTTTTATATTTTAAACTTTTATCCTCTTTTTTCAAACTTTTGTAAAGTATCTCTTCATCGGTTGCCACCCATTTTATACCTCTGTCTTTGTAGCATTTTAAACTTTCTTTATCCACCGCACCCTCTGCCGGCCAAAAACCGCTCGGCTTTTGTGCAAAAATCTCTTCATAGAGTTCTATTGCCAAATCCACCTGCATAAATGCATCCTCTTTCAAAGAAAAATACTCTTTTGGCAAAGTGGTTTTGGGATTAGCCAATTTTGCATTTTTCATATCAAAAAGCAAAGGAAGTATGGGATGGTTGTATGGTGTTGTAGAGATAGAGATTTGTTTTTGCTTTAAGAGTCTTTTATAAAAAGGTAAAATTCTTGGCAAAAAGCTGATAAGTTCATCCAAAAGCTCATTTTTGTCTTTTTCATTAAAATTTCTTTGTTTTGCTATCATTTTTTTAACAACACTAGAATTTTCTCTCAAATAATTTCCACACCATGAAAGCAGAAACACTACTTCCAAATCTCTAAAATCATCCAAACTGTACTCTTTGATATCATACAGCTCATCAAATCTTTGCAATCCCTTTACCATTGTTTCGTATTGGGCAGATTTGCAAATCTTTAAAAGATATTTTTTCTCTTCCACTGAAAGAAAAGTCACATCTTTTATCCACAAAGATAAAAATTTATCCTTTTTATATCCCTCTTTTTCATATATTTTTATCTGTCGTATAAGAGTTGGGGTTACATTGAAAGTAGCTTTCAAAGAGGGGTATTTAGAAAGCAGCCAGGGCATATCATAATAATCTTTTATGCAGTGTAAAAATACCCATGGCATTTGTAATATACCATTTTTGCCTTCATAATTTGGCTGATGCATATGCCATAAAAAAAGAAGTGACTTGGGCACTATTTATTTTCCATCCATTTTTTTATCATATTTTCATACTTTTTATCTATTTCGCTTCCTCTGATTTCATCTTTTGCCTGAATGTAAAGATTTAAAAAATCCCCAAACGAATCAGGTATCATCAAAACCCAGTCAGTTTCATTTTCCCATATCTTAACCCCGTCAACTGTGGAGGATTTTTTATCTTTTGCAACCTGGAGAAATTTTCTCATTATTTTACCCTTCATCTCCTGGGTGCATTTTATCTTGCATTGATGATAATAAAACTCTTCAACTATTTTAGATATATTTGATAGTTTTTGCTCCCATCTTGAAAGCATTTCCATTATTTTCAAGGTTGCATAGATAGCATCTCTATGTAAAGAAAACTCTGTAAAAGCAAAATTGCCGTCAGTCGTTGCAATCAAATCATAATGCTTTAATTTTTTAGCTTTAAAGTTTGCATATTTTCCCCGCTCTATTATCAAATTGTCAAACTCTTTATCCATCAAGTCAGGTGCCCATGTAGGTAAAAATACTCTTTTCTTTTTCTCTTTTGCCTCATGGTTATACAGATACAGCACTACCAAAAGAGCTTTTAACTTGTTCAGCACTTCACCCTCATCGGTAACTATCGCCAGTCTTTGACCGTTTGGATATAGCAAAATTCCAAGATTGATTCCCAAACTTTTAACGATAGCAGATACTTCCTCTTTTGATTTTTTCTCCACCTGTTTTATATTTGACATTTTGTGATAGTCTGTATATGCATTTAGGATGATATTATCCATTTGTATATCAGCCATGATTTCAGGGAAAATATCTTTTGTACCTCCGTACATCAAGTCAACTACTATTTTAAAATTATTCTTTTTTATGATTTTATGGTCTATCGTGGTTTCAATGGCAGCTTTGTATTTATGGCACTCATCAAGTCGGTTTATATAGTTTTCCCAAATTCTTCCTATGCGTTTATACTCTACTCTTCTAAACTTTTGTTGGAAAAAAGCTTTTTCTATCTTTTTTGCCATATCACTGTCTATGCGCAAACCCTCTTCGGTAAAAAATGTAAATTCGACACTTGTAGGATCATCCATGTTTTGCCTGAAGTAGACTCCTGCCGTTAAGTTTTCATCTCTGCCGAGATTGTATCTCAAAACTGCAGGCGGCATAGCTTTTAAGTCGGTTATGTTTATTCCGCCTGAAAGCAAGCCGCCCAAAAAAGCTCTTTTAAGCATTCTGGCACTTTTTGAATGGTCTCTTGCAACTATCACATTTCCACCTTCGGGAAGTTGCGATGCAAATGCTTCGGCAAGTTGACACGCCATTTCACATGAAATCTCAATATTGCTTTTACCTATAACTCTTCCGTTTTCAAATATGGAATTTTTATATTTGCTACCCCATATGACATTTTTATTTACTATGGATGCAGGCTCTATGCTTTTAAAAGGCCAGACTGTAATATCCTGATCAAACACTGCAAATTTTCCTACATCACACCCTTCGGCAAGTATAAGTCCCGCTTTTGCACTCACATTGTCATCTATGATATTATTATTACAAATAACACCGTTGTCAAGTACAAATTTTTTGCCTGCTTTTATATCACTCCAAAATACAGAGTTTCTTATATTGGAGTCTTCACCTATTTCTACATTATCACCTATGACAACATTTTGAAGCCTTGTATTTTTACCTATCTTGACATCATCACCTATAACAACAGTATCTACAATCTCTATACTTTTATCTATTTCACTTTTGCCTGTAAGATATAGCACTCCGTTTGGATACTCTTTTTTTCGACCCGGGATTTCAAATTTGACTTTGTGTTTAAAAATATCATCATAAACTTCACGATAACTCTCAGGGTTGCCTACATCCCTCCAATACCCTTTTGCGGTATATGACATCAAATCAATACCTTCAGCCATAAGAAGCGGAAATAAATCTTTGGCAAAATCAAAACTGCCCTCTTTTGGAATATAATCCAGTATTTCAGGCTCTATGACATAAATACCTGTATTTATGGTATCACTGAAAACTTCTCCCCAGCTTGGTTTTTCCAAAAATTTTTCTATCCTGCCCTCTTCATTTGCTATGACTACTCCAAACTGCAACGGGTTTTCCACTGATGTTAAAGTGATAGTAAGTCTTGAGTTTATATTTTCATGATGCTCGATGATTTTTTTAAAGTCAAAATCACTTACCAAATCACCACTGACGATGATAAAGGTACTGTCCAAATACTCCCTTGCAACCCCTACAGCACCGGCAGTTCCATAATCTTCATCAGGCAATACATACTCTATATTGGCACCTATTTTACTTCCGTCGCCAAAATATTTTTTGATGATATCCGGTTTAAAATAAAGCAATACTATGATATCTTTTATACCTATATCAACCAGTTTCCTAAGAGTATGCTCCATCATGGGAAGATTGAATATCGGGAGCATCGGTTTTGGCATAGAGTTTGT
>CAZMKH010000006.1:10402-19202 GCA_964566455.1 uncultured Campylobacteraceae bacterium
GCACTTAAATCTATTGCCGAATTGGTTCCTCCAAAACTATTGTGTACTTCTATGGCATCTTCATCATTTGCCCAGTTTTTACCGTCTATAAAATACCTGAACTCATAAATAACTCCGACAGGTAAAATTTTTGTAAGATAAAAATCACCGTTTTTCTTCTTTTTCATATTCTCAGCTTTCCAGTCACTCCAGGAGCCTAACAATTCCACCTTTTGTTCACCCTCTTTTGGTGAATAAGTAAATGTAACCCATGCCCTGTTTGCATTTTTTTTAACTTTTATCATTTTGCCCTCCTGTTATTTTTGATAGTTATACAACTTTTCATAATACTCCCTGACCATCCTGGCAGCATCAAAGTACCTTATGTCACTCATACCGTTTTTAACGATTTGTATCCATTTTTTAGGCTCATCATAATATATAGGCAATATCTCATTTTCAAGTATTCGCATCATATTTTCATAATCAACCCTGTCTTGTTCATCTATACTTAAACTTGTATCCGCATGATGGATGGTAAAAGAGTTTACACCGTCTTTATGAAATTCTGCATGCCATCCGTCATCTACGGAAAAATGCACACTTGCATTTGCGACTGCACTCATACCGCTTGTTCCGCTGGCTTCTCTGGAATATCTCGGGGTATTCAGCCATACATCACTGCCTTGTTTTAGAAGTTTTGAAAGCTTCAATTCATACCCTATAAGCACAGCTACATTTTTAAACTCTTTTGAGATATTTACCAAATCATTAAACATATTGACCGCTCTGTAATCAAGCGGATAAGGTTTTCCCGCCCAAATGATTTGAATAGGTCTTTCGGTACTGCTTATAAGCTTTTTAAATCTCTCAAAATCATACACCAAAAGCCATGGTCTTTTATATTCAGCAAATCTTCTAGCCCATACTATTGTTAAAACATCAGGGTCAAAAAGCTTTCCTGTCTGGTTTGCCACCTCTTCAAACAAAATTCTTTTCAAGTGCTTTTTTCTGCCTATAAGCTGATAATCCTCATGCTCCTGGTACCAGCTTACAAGCTGTTTATCAGCCCAATAGTTCATATTTTGAGCATTGGTTATGCCTATGATTTCACATTTGCCTTTTACATTTTTCCACATTTCATTGGCAACTTTTTTATGTATCTTTGAAACCGCATTTGCTCTTTTTGAAGCTTTTAGAGCTCCTATGGTCAATGAGAAATTATCATCATGATAATCAAGAATATCTTTAACCTCATCTACGCCAAAACCGTTAAAAAAACCCATCTCCTGCAAAAGTCCTGTATTATGCTCTTCATTTCCTGCCATTTCAGGAGTATGAGTAGTAAAAACCACTCTTTTTTTAACTTCATCAAGAGTTTTATATTTTTTTAGCAATTCAAATACAAGCGGAAGTGCATGTCCTTCGTTTAAGTGATAAATGTCAATTTTTTGTTTTAATGCTTCAAGCACCCTAACTCCGCCTATTCCCAAAACTATTTCCTGGGCAATTCTTGTTTTTTCATTAGCATCATAGAGTTTGTGCGTTATAGTTCTAGCTAGATAATCATTTTCAAATACATCGGTTGAAAGCAGTATCAAAGGAGCCGTATCAAAACAGCTTGAGGGTAAAAGATAAGCTTTTACGGTAATGGGTACGGAGTTTATCTCTACAGTTACTTTTGTATCCAAATCTTCCAAGAAATAGTAAAACTTTCTTAAAAAATCAACCTTCAAAGTTCTGTCTTCATGCCTGTGCTGGTCATAATACCCATAACTCCAAAGTATCCCCACACCTATGGTATTTTGTCCCAAATCATTGGCACTTCTCAGGTGAGATCCTGCCAAAAATCCCAAACCTCCGCTGTAATTTTTAAAAGCCTGATCTATGGCAAACTCCATGGAAAAGTATGCCACTTTGGTTTTAAACTTGTCATCTATATTGTAATTTACTATATCCATTTATCTCTCTTTAAATTTTTTTACCAGTATCTTTTTACCAAATTCAACTCCGGGCTGATCGTATGTATTGATACCAAAAAGTGCCCCGGCGTATGATGTCAGTAATTCAAAATACATTATAAGCTCTCCGATACTGTTTTCATCTATCTTATCCAATGTTATCATATCTACTGCAATACCCTCAGATACCATACTCTCTTTTGTGGCATCACATTCTGCATTTATAAGTTCATTAAAACTGTGAGTATTTACATAGTCTGTTTTTTCCAAATTTCTCAGCGACATATCAGGAATACTCAAATCATTTTCAAAATTTTTAACTTTTATAAATGTTACAGTTTTGTCTTTAGGTCCTTGCATAATAAGCTGCAAAAAAGAGTGCTGGTCGACTGAGCCTACATGTGCAACAGGAGTCAAGCCGACATGATTGCCATTTTTATCTATCTTTCCAAGAGACTCTGCCCAAAGTTGGATAAACCATTTGGAAAAATCCTCCAATGCATCACCATATGAAAAAAGGACATTGATGGGGTACTTTTTATAATTTTGTACTTGAAAAAAAGCTTTTATAGCAATATGCTCCTCTTTTAAGTCAAAAAATCTCTCCAAGAAAATTTTTGCCCCCTCCAATATATCTTTGACATTATATCCTGCAAGCGCCAAAGGCACAACCCCTACTGCACTGAGCACCGAAAATCTTCCACCAACATTTCCCGGAATCGTATATGCTTTTAAGCCGTAATCATCAGCAAATCTGCAAAGAGGTGAGCCCTCATCACTTATGATGATGACTCTTTTTTTATCACTATTTTCAAGGTCGATATCAAAATAAGAAAGTACTGTTTTAAATATAGACATCGTCTCTATGGTTCCTCCTGATTTGGAAACAACTACAAAAATGGAATTTTCTTTTTTTATAGCAGATAAATTATTTGAGAGTGTAACGGGGTCAGGATTTTCCAAAAATATCATATTTTTTATATTTTTATATTTGTGTTTTAGCATAGAATCAAGTGCTTTTGTACCCAAAGATGAGCCTCCGATACCTATGACTACTATATTGGACGCACTTTGATAAATTCCGTCTTCATTTACTATGAAATTTTCTACTTCACTTAAAAGATTTATAGAATCATAGGGAAGATTGTAATATCCGCTTATTCCTCTCTCTTTTTCATATACCAAAGAGCCAAAAGCATTCATCATTTTTTTACTTGCTTCATCATCCAAATCAAAACTAAAATATTTTTCAAATTCAATCATCATATATCCTTCAATACTCTTTTTACAATCTCTTGTGCCTCAAGTTGAATACTTTTTAAGTGCTCTTTGGAGATAAAACTCTCAGCATAGATTTTGTATATATCTTCGGTTCCCGAAGGCCTAAGGGCAACCCATCCGTTTTTTGTCACTATTTTAAGTCCGCCTATCTTTGCATTGTTTCCGCTTGCTCTTGAGTAAATATGCTCTATTTTTTCTCCACTTAGAGTTTTTTCTTTTATATCACTTGGTTCAATGTTTTTAAGTATCTCTTTTTGCTCCTTTGTAGCGGCGGCATCTATCCTTTCGTAGTAGGATTTGCCAAACTCTTTTTCAAACTCCGAATAAATCAGACTCAAATCTTTTTTTGTTTTTGCCAAAATTTCAGCTGAGAGAAGCGTGAGAATAATTCCATCCTTGTCAGTTGTCCAGACAGTGCCATCCTTTCTTAAAAAGCTGGCTCCCGCACTCTCTTCTCCTCCAAAGCCGAGCTCACCTTTAAAAAGTCCGTCACTAAACCATTTAAAGCCTACCGGTACTTCATAAACTTCTCTTCCAAGATTTTTTGCAACCCTGTCTATCATAGAGCTTGATACCAAAGTTTTTCCTATTTTTAAGCTTTTATCCCAGTTTCTATGTTTAAAAAGATACCATATGGCTATGCTTAGGTAGTGATTTGGATTTAAAAGTCCTCCTTTTGGAGTTACTATACCGTGCCTGTCGGCATCCACATCATTTCCAAAGGCTATATCATATTTGTCTTTAAGCTCTATCAATCCTTTCATAGCATAGGGTGATGAGCAGTCCATTCTCACTTTTCCGTCATGGTCTAAATGCATAAATGAAAATGTAGGGTCAACAAAAGGATTTATGATGTCCATATCAAGAGAATAAACTTCATTTATCTTTTTATAAACACCAAGAGCTGTACCTCCAAGAGGGTTTGCACCTATTTTAAGACCTGCTTTTTTGATGGCATCTATATCTATGATATCTTTTAAAGCTTTTACATAAGGAGTTATAAAATCATACTGAATAACCAAAGAAGATGCTTTAGCCTCTTCATAAGGTATACACTTCACATCTTTTAGGCTGTTTTTTAGTATCTCGTTAGCTCTTTTTTCTATCTTTGAAGTTATATCGGTATCGGCAGGACCTCCGTTTGGAGGATTGTATTTGTATCCGCCGTCACTTGGAGGATTGTGTGAGGGAGTTATCACTACACCGTCACTTATATCACGGCTTTTTTTATTGTGCTCCAATATGGCAAACGATACAAGCGGTGTAGGTGTGTAGTCGTTATTTTTTGCCAAAGCGACTTTTATATCGTTTGCTATAAAGACTTCCATGGCTGTGATTTGAGCCGGAGTTGAAAGAGCGTGAGTATCTTTTCCTATAAATAAAACTCCGTTTATACCGTTTTCTTTTCTATATTCGCAAATTGCCTGAGAGATGGCTTTTACATGGTCAACGTTAAAACTTTTTTTATAAGCATTTCCTCTGTGACCGGAAGTTCCAAATGATACTGCCTGCTCTTTTATATAAGCATTTGGTTTTAGAGTAAAATATGCACTTATCAATGAGGGGATATCCTCAAGTCTATCTTTTGGAACAATTTTTCCGGCCATTTTATCTATCATTTTTTACTCCCTAAAATATTTCGTTAGCAACCTCATCCACATGATCTCTTTTACCTTTTTTAACATGTATATAAGCTATAGGCAAAGCCACCAAAGCTGATAACAGTATAAAATATATAAAATTAAACTCCATATAAGCATAATAATCAATCATCCCTGAGAGAGCGGTAAAAAGTACAAAGTATGTCAAAAATATTTTGACAAATCTTTTATATGGGAATTTTTTACTTTTTTTCTTGTGAATGTGACTCATTTTTTCTTCCTTAGTACAGTTTTGTCAGTTAGTTTCATTATATCATTAACATCATACACTATGATTTCTCCTGTGGGTATCTCATACTTTACTATATCTTTTTTATTTATATTTTCTATCTGCATAACCAATGACCTTAGAGAGTTACCGTGTGCACTTACTAGAACGGTTTTATTTTGAGTCAAAAAAGGTACAATTTTTTCAAAATAATAATTTACCGTTCTTTTTTTGGTATCTTTTAGAGATTCGCTTCTTGGCAACAGTTTAGGGTCGATATTTTCATATTTTTTATCAAAAAGAGCCGATCTTTTATCATCAAGCTCCAGAGGAGGCGGAGGAGTATCATATCCTCTTCTGATGCTTAAAAACACCTCTTCGCCAACCTCATTTTTTATCTTATCTTTGTTTTTGCCCTGCCATGCACCATAGTGTCTTTCGTTTAATTTCCAACTTTTACAGACATCTATATGCTCCCATTCCAACTCTTTCAAAATTATCTGAGTCGTATGCACAGCTCTTTTAAGCCATGAAGTAAAGCAAATATCAGGAAAAAGCAAATTTTCTTTTAAAAGCTCTCCTGCTTCTTTTGCCTCTTTTTTCCCTTTTTCGCTAAGTTCGACATCGCTCCATCCCGTAAAGATGTTTTTTTGGTTGTAAACACTTTGACCATGTCTTACAAGGATAAGTTTTGACATTTTTACTCCAAATTTTTAGCAACAAAATCAGCCAATTCCAAAAGCCTTTGAGAGTATCCGTACTCATTATCATACCAGGCAAGAACTTTTACCATTTTACCGCCTACAACGGATGTTGAAAGCCCGTCGATGATGCTTGAATGAAGATTGCCCAAAATATCGCTTGAAACCACCTCATCCATTGTAATTTCAAGTATTCCTTTGAGTTCACCCTCACTTGCTTTTTTAAAGGCTTCGTTTACTTCATCTGCTGTTACATTTTTATTTAAAAGTGCTACTATCTCTGTAATGGCTCCATCAGGAACAGGAACTCTAAGAGCCATCGCCTCCATCTTTCCTTTTAAAGACGGGATAACTTCTGTCGTTGCTATAGCTGCGCCGGTTGTTGTGGGTATGATATTTACAGCCGCCGCTCTTCCTCTTCTTCTTTTTTTGGCTCTTTTATCTACTGTGGTTTGAGTTGAAGTGTAAGCATGAGTTGTCGTTATCATCGCGTTTTCAACTCCAAAGTTTTCTTCCAAAACTTTCATAGCGGGAGCTAAAGAGTTGGTTGTGCAGGATGCGTTTGATAAAAGATGATGATTTTTAGGGTCATATTCATTTTGATTGACTCCCAAAACTATCGTTTTGTCTATATTTTTTCCGGGAGCCGAGATGATAACTTTTTTAGCACCTGCTTGCAAATGTTCCACTGCCAAATTACCGTCAGTATAGTGTCCGGTACACTCCAAAACTATATCGATACCCAACTCCTTCCATGGAAGCTTTGTAGCATCGTGTGAACTTACTATGGTTATCTCGTTTCCGCCTATGATAAGCTTTTCATTGCCTTTAGTTTTTATATCAAAATCGGCTCTGCCGTGAACCGAATCATACTTTAAAAGATAAGCCGCATCTTCGACACTTGAAGTGTTTGCCGCGACTATTTTACAATTTTTGGGCATATTTTTCATATAGTGTCTCAAGACTTGGTTGCCTATTCTGCCAAGACCGTTTATAGCTACTCTTTTCATATTTTCTCCTTTTTGCTTATTGGTATATAAAACTTTTTCAAATACTCATTCATCATTCTTCTTGCGCTAAATTTCGGTGCTATGGTTGAAATGGACTCTTTCATCTTTTTTATCCATTCATCCCTGTTGTCATAATACATTGGTACTATCTCATTTTCCAATGTATCATAAATGGATAAGGCATCTTTCTCGTCATTTGATGTTTCACCGCCGATGGACCAGCCGTTACTTTTGTTGTAGCCCTCTATCCACCATCCATCCATACTTGAAAAATGAAGTGTACCGTTTACTGCAGCTTTCATTCCGCTTGTTCCACATGCTTCCATGGGTATTTGGGGATTGTTCAGCCACACATCCACCCCTCTTACAAGATACTTTGCAACCTCTTCACCATAATCTTCTATAAAAGCAATCCTACCCTTAAATCTCGGATTTTGAGCAGTTTTAAAGATATGTTGTATCATTTGTTTGCCGGGATTATCCGAAGGATGGGCTTTGCCTGCAAATATGATTTGTACCGGTTTTTCGCTGTTGCAAACTATCTTTTCAAGCCTATCCAAGTCTTTTAGTATCAAATCGGCTCTCTTATAGCTTGTCATTCTCCTAGCAAACCCGACAGTCAAGATATCAGGATCAAGCATAACACCTTCAGCCATCGCTACCAGAGGGTCTATGCCTTCGCTTGACCACTTTTGTCTTACTCTTTCTCTTATAAAATTTACCATTGCGGTTTTATTTGCATAGTGTATATCCCACAACTCTTTACTCTCTACATTGTTAACCTGACTCCACAAGTAGGTATCATCTTGAAGTTCAAGCCAATTTTCTCCCAGAGTTTTATCCAAATTTATCTGCAGATCATCTGCAAGCCAGGTTGGCAGATGAACACCGTTTGTTACATAATCAATCGGCACTTCATCCTTTTTATCCATTTTAAATACACTTTTCCAAATCTCTTTTGTAACATCACAATGTTTTTTGCTCACGGCATTTCTTTGGTTGCACATTTTAAGGCCAAACACTGTCATGTTAAAGCCACTTCCGGGTGAGTCCGGGTTGACTCCGAGATTTAAAAACTCCTCTTTACTCATCCCGAGTCTTTTCCAGTAGTCACCGAAATAATTACTCATCATATCAAAATTGTAAACATCCGTTGCAGCCTGTAAAGGTGTATGGGTGGTAAAGATAGAAGTTTGCCTTACTTTTTGAAGTGCATCTTCAAGTGTAAGTTTTTCATTTTCCATAAAACTTCTGACTCTTTCAAAAAGTGCAAAAGCAGGATGTCCTTCATTTAAATGAAGTATAGAGTACTCAATGCCCAGCTCTTCAAGTACTTTGTATCCGCCTATTCCCAAAACTATCTGCTGTCTTAGCCTTTGGTTTAGGTCAGGTACATACAAATGTGAACTTATCTGCCTGTCCCAAGGGTCATTTTTCTCTATATCAGTATCGAGCAGATACAAAGTAACTCTTCCTACATTTATCTTCCAAATACTAGCATATATGGGAGGGTCGATAAAAGGAACCTGTAAAGTAAAATGTTCATGATTTTTATCCAAAACCCTCTCTATTGGAGCAGCATCTTTGTCTATGGTTTCATTTGTACCGTTTTGCCACCCGTCGCTTCCTATAACTTGTCTGATATACCCTTGAGGATACATAAAGCCGATACCTACCATCGGAATATTCATATCACTTGACTCTTTTAAAATGTCGCCTGCTAAAAAACCAAGACCTCCTGAATATATCGGAACCGAATGATGCAAGCCATACTCGGCACAAAAGTAAGCAATGGGCAGGGATTTTTCTTTTTGGGTAGAATTATTCATATAATTTTCAAAAAGAGTTAAAACATACCTGTACTCTTTCATAAATTTTTCACTCTTTATCAAAGTATCAAAATCCCTATTTGACAAACTTTTGAGCAGTTTTATAGGATTGTGCCCACTCTCTTTCCAAAGATAGGGACTTATATGTTTAAAGAGATTTTTTCCTCTTG
>CAZMKH010000007.1:0-18381 GCA_964566455.1 uncultured Campylobacteraceae bacterium
CTTTTAAAGCTTTGAGTATAACTTCTTCTACTTTTTTTACCTCGGTACCGTATGCCACTCCAAAAGGTATACGAAATCTTCTTGATTTGTCATTTAGTGTCCAGTTGGTAACTATATTTTGTATAAAGTTTTGATTTGGAACGATAAGGTCTATGTTGTCATTTGTTCTTATGGTAAGTGAGCGCATTCTTATATCTGTAACAGTTCCTCTTGTATCTTCATCAAGCTGGATATAATCTCCTATCTTTATACTCTTTTCAAACATTAAAATAATGCCTGAAACAAAGTTGGATACCACATTTTGCAAACCAAAACCTATACCTACCGATAAGGCTCCGGCGATGACTGTAAGTGAGCTTAGGTTTAGTCCGATGGATTTCAAGGATGATAAAAATACAATGGTCAGTATGAGATAGTATCCTATGTTTGCCAAAAGTGTTGCAGTGGAATTGTTTATATCATACTTGTGCTTGAGTGAATATATGGTTTTTTTATAATATTTGCCTATATAAAGTCCGACAAGTATCAAAATGGTAAATATAAAAAAGTTTATCAATGATATATCTTTTTTATCAATACTAAAAAGCGGATAATTAAGTATGCCCCAAGTTTTTTCAAAAACAAGTTTTATTTCATCAATTGAATTATTTATAAAAAGCTCCGTGCTTCCAAAACTCATTTTTTCAAAATATACAAGCAGTAGCAGGTATGTTTTGTACTCTTTGTTATTTGAGAGTTTTTTGATATTTTTTTCAATTTCAAAAGCTTTTTTGTCTTTGCTTTTGATATAATTGAAAAAAAGAACAAGATAATTATCTATCAGTTTTTGTTTAATGGTATCTTTTTTATTTAGTGTGTTTTTTATCAGAGTTTGTATATAAGATATATTTTTTTCGTTAGCTGCTATTTTCCATTTTTCAAGGTCTATTTTTAAGCCTTCGAGTTTTTTATCAAGCTTTGTCAATACATTTTGATAATAAGATATATTTGCCAAAGAGAGCTTTTTTGGAAAATTGAGTCCGAAAAGTTTGTCATATAGCTTTTGTTTCCATTTCTTTATATGAGTTTTTATGTATTCTTCTTTGCTTTTTCCGATATCTATCAGTTTTTTGTAGTATAAATACTCAAGTTTTTGTGTAGGGGTAGCACTCTGGGAAAGAATACTTAGTTTTTTGTTTAAATCATTAAAATAATCACTCTCAAAAAGCAAAAACTTTTGATACTTCAAAATTTTTTTAAATGCGTTGATATAAGTTTGATAATCACTAATAGCTGAAATATTAAAATTTGGCTTTTGAAATTTTAAAGTTTTTATCTTTTTTGCATATAAAATATCCAAAGAGTATTCAGGTGAATTTTTTGGAATATTTTTTAAAATACTATCCACTTGGGTATCATTTATATCATTTGATGCTATTAAAAATATAGATGTTAAAAGGATTAAAATGATTTTTTTCATAATCGATATTATATCATACTTGCCGCTTGCATAAAATCATCTATAATATCTTGGGGGTTTTCAAGTCCGACTGAAACTCTTATAAGCCCCTCTGTAATCCCAAGAAACTCTTTAGTTTTAGGGTCAAAATCTCTAAAAATTGTACTGTCCATATGAAGAGCCAAAGTTCTGTTGTCACCTATATTTGCCGTCAATGTTGCAAGATTGAGACTGTCCAAAAAGGTAAATGCTTTTTCTTTGGTGTGACAATTTATAGTAAACAGTGCCCCGCAACCGCTTGGAAAATCTTCAATATACCTTTTGTGGTCTATGTGATTTGGGAGTGAAGGATGGTTTATCTTTATCTTTTTATTTAGATTTTTATCAAGCGTTTTAACTATAAGATTTACGCTTTCATTTATCCTTTTCATTCTAAGTGAAAGTGTTTCAAGCCCAAGAAGAGTTAAAAAAGAGCCAAAAGCATTGGCACTCATTCCAACATCTCTTAGAGCTCTTTTTTTACAAATAGCAACAAAAGCATTTTTACCGGCTTTTTCCAAGATGGGGCGTATATCTTTATATTTGTCATTTAACAGCTTGTCATTTTTTGTATCCACTTCCCTGAATACCGCTATACCGCCAAGAGCCGCACTGTGTCCGCTGATATTTTTTGTAGTTGAGTGTATTACTATGTCTGCTCCCATATCAAGAGGTCTTACAAGAAGTGGGGTTGCGGTATTGTCCACAACAAGAAGTGTTTTATACTTGCTGCATAGTGAAGCAATCTTTTTTATATCAGGAAGCCTGAGAGAAGGATTTGATACAGTTTCAAGAAGCACCATTTTAACACCGTTTTTTAACTTATCTTCTATGAAATTTATATCGTCACTTTGACAAAAACTGTTTTTTATGCCAAATCTTTTTAAAGTCTCTTTTACAAGAGTGTATGTTCCTCCAAAAAACCCACCAACGCAAAGTATCTCATCTCCACTGTTTAGAAATGAACTGATACTAAGATGCAGTGCTCCCATACCGGACGATGTGGCTATAGCCGAGTAGCCGTTTTCAATTTTTGTCATGACTGATTCGAGTTTTGCATTTGTAGGATTGCCGACTCTTGCATACAGAGGAAGGTTTAATTCGCCGGCAAATATCTCTTCAGCCTGGACTGCATCTTTATAGCCGAATGAAGCAGACGGAGTTATGGTCGGAGCGGTAGGCCCTACTTTTTCTGCTATGCTTTGTACAAGCAGTGTACTAAAATATTCAAAATCTTTTTTCATATTGTTTCCTGGTTGAAGTATAGAGTGATATTGTAACCTATTGTTTTTAATGTCAAATAAAATTTGTTAATTTTAAAAAAAAACTGTATAATATGTATAAAAAGTTCATAAAAGGAAATAATATGTTTAAAACATTATCAAAATTGGCAGTTATCATCTCTTTTTGCGCAGTAGGTTTATATGCCGGCTTTAAAGAAAACAGAATTATTTCTACCACGATGGATATAATGAAAAATTCACATATTAAAATTCCTCAAAAAGTATTGCAAAATGCCAAAGCAATAGTAATTATCCCCAATCTTCAACATGGAAGTTTTTTCTTGGGTGGAAGTTACGGCAGAGGTATTTTGACCGTCAAAAATGATAATGGATGGAGCGACCCTTCATTTGTGATATTTAGAAATATCAGTTTTGGTTTGCAGGCAGGCGCAAGATCGACTGATGCTATAATGATATTTGAAAATGACAGAGGGCTTGACGGTATAACTGACGGAAAAGCTACTATAAGTTTGACTGCAGGAGTTGTTGCAGGTAAAAAAGGACCTTATATAAGCAGGAAAACAGATGGAGAACTTTCAGCTGATATATTTTTATTTGGACGAAGCAGCGGGCTTGAAATAAATGTCGGCTCTATTTCCGGCGGCAATCTTTATGTAGATGATGAAACAAATGACAAATATTATAACAGTGTCGTAAATACCGATATACTACTGTCCGGAGTTAGACAAAGCAAAAAACCTCAAGTATTAAAGTTTAAAAAACTTATAATGGATATAACAAAGTAATAGAATTTAATACTTTGATAATGATGCTCTTTGCCACCCTGTTAAACGGGTTAAAAAAGTTTTATGACTCTTTTTGATATAATCTGTAAATTTTTTTAGAGGATTATTATGAGAGTTTTGACCGGCATTCAGCCTTCAGGTATATTACACCTTGGAAACTATTTCGGCTCTATCAAGCAAATGCTGGAATACCAGGGAAAAAGTGATCTTTTTATATTTATAGCCAATTATCATGCGCTTACTTCACTAAAAGACGGACAAGCCCTTAGAGAAAATACAATAGATGCGGCTATCAGCTTTTTATCACTTGGAATAGATCCAAATAAAGCAACCTTTTGGGTACAATCAGATGTGAAAGAGGTGCTTGAGCTTTACTGGGTACTATCTTCCTATACTCCAATGGGACTGCTTGAGAGAGCCCACAGCTACAAAGACAAAGTTGCAAAAGGCATTGTGGCAAATCACGGACTTTTTTCTTATCCTGTTTTAATGGCTGCCGATATTTTGCTTTATGATGCCAATGTGGTCCCCGTAGGCAAAGATCAAGTCCAACATGTTGAAATCACAAGAGATATAGCTGTAAAATTTAATAACGCACACGGAGAAGTTTTGAGTCTTCCTGAATTTAAAATAGATGAAAATGTTGCTACGGTTCCCGGAATTGACGGAGCCAAAATGAGTAAAAGTTACGGCAATACGATAAATATATTTACAACACAAAAAGAGCTTAAAAAACAAACCGGAAAAATTGTAACAGATTCTACTCCTTTGGAAGAGCCCAAAGAGTGGGAAAACTGCAATGTTTACAAACTTTGTAAACTTTTTATGAATCAGAATGAACTTTTGGAGCTTCAAGAGAGATATAAAAGCGGCAAAGAGGGGTATGGTCACTTCAAAGCAACTTTAAAAGATAAGATTTGGGACTATTTTAGCCAGGCAAGAGAGAAAAGAGAGTATTATCTTGCTCACAAAGACGAAGTTAAAGATATATTAAATGAAGGTGCAAAAAAAGCCAAAAAAATTGCATCCAAAAAGATGGAAATCATAAGAGAAAAAGTAGGAATATTGTAATGTTGGATTTAAAACTTTTACAAAACAATTTTGATGAAGTTGCCAAGAAACTTAGAAAAAAAGGTGTTAAAGAAGAGATTTTGGCAGAGCTTAAAAGACTTTTTGTTGTTTTAAAAGAACAAAGAGCAAAGCTGGAGGGTTTGCAGGCTCAAAAGAATGAAAAAAGCAAACTTTTTCCTGTTTACAAAAAAGAGGGAAAAGATGTATCTTCTTTAAAGGATGAGCTTGACAAGATAAAAGAGAGTATAAACTTTGAACAAAAGATAGTAGATGAGTTGGAAGATGAACTTTCGATATATGCTTTGAATATTCCAAATATTCCTGATGATGAAGTACCTGAAGGAAAAGATGAAGAAGACAATATAGAGATAAAAAAAGTTTTAACTCCAAGAGAGTTTGACTTTAAGCCAAAAGAGCATTGGGAGTTGGCCGAAAAGCTTGACTGGATTGACTTTAAAAGAGGGGTAAAACTTGCAAAAAGCAGGTTTTCAGTGCTTAAAAACGGTGCAGCAAAGATAGAGAGAGCCTTGATAAATTATATGTTGGATTTCAATGCAAAAAGAGGCTTTAGTGAAGTTTGCGTACCTTATATAGTCAACAAAGAGTCTATGACAGGAACCGGTCAACTTCCCAAATTTGAAGATGATTTGTTTAAAATTGAAGGTGAAGAGCTTTATCTTATACCTACTGCCGAAGTACCGCTGACAAACCTTTACAGGGACGAGATACTGAAAGAGGAAGAGTTACCTCTCTTGATGACAAGCTATACAGCCTGTTTTAGGAAAGAAGCCGGAAGCGCAGGCAGAGATACAAGGGGTATCATAAGACAGCATCAGTTTGACAAAGTGGAGCTTGTTAGCATCACAAAACCGGAGCAAAGTGATGAAGTATTTGACAAGATGGTAGAGTGTGCGAGTGATCTTTTGACTTCTTTGGGTCTCCCACACAGACTTGTGATGCTTTGTGGTGGAGATTTGGGATTTGGTGCGGCAAAAACTATAGATCTCGAAGTTTGGCTTCCGGGCCAAGGAAAATATAGAGAAATAAGCTCTGTTTCAAATACCAGAGACTTCCAGGCAAGACGTGCAAAGATAAGATATAAAGCAGGTAAAAAAAACAGACTAGCTCATACATTAAACGGTTCATCTTTGGCTGTTGGAAGAACTTTGATAGCCATTATGGAAAACTATCAACAAAAAGACGGTACCATAACAATACCCGAAGTTTTAAAAGAGTACTTATAGAGGTAGCATGGCTGAAGAGCAAGATGATATAATAATCTTAGAAGAGGGTGAAGAAACTACCGAAGAAGAGAGTAGTGCTACAGAAGAAGAAGCCCCCAAAAAAAATAAAAAAAATATCATCATTATTGCAGCTTTGGCAGTTTTACTTATAGTCGTAGTCGTAATTTTAATAATAGCTCTTAAAAAATCTACAAAAAATGAAGAAAACAGCAATATAAACAACTTGGCTCAAAAAATAATCAAAAAAGAAAACTCTTTGAAATTTCCTTCTTTTAAATTGGACAAACTAATACAAAAAGCAAATCTTTTATATAAGAAAGGGGATAAAAAAGAAGCATTGAAACTGTATGAGGAAGTTGCTACTTACAATGAGTCACTTTCCAATTACAATATCGGTGTAGCAAAAATGAAAGAAAAAAAGTATAAAGAAGCTATTTTATACTTTAAAAAAGCTATCCAAAACAGACAAAACAGATGTGTAAGCGCCATAAACAGTGCCGTATGCGCTTTGAAACTTGGTGATGAAAAACTGTTTAAATACTATATTTCCCTGGCTGATATATATCTGCCGTATGAAGCAAATGCACCACTTTACACATACTATATGGCACTTATTAAATATTATAAAGACGAGTATTTTGAAAGCTTGATACCTATGATGCATCCATCTTCAAAATACTACAAAGAGAAGCAAAATTATCTTTTGGCAAAAGTAGACACTTTCTTTGGTGATTATCTTAAGGCTATCAACTATCTGGAAAAAAACAAAGATATGCAAGATGACTTTACACTGGGGCTTTTATATGCCAAAGTCGGAGAGTATCCTATAGCCATCAAACATTTTATAAAGTCATATCAAATGAATATAAAACCCGTCAAATCCAAAATGGCTATGGTATTGTCATATATCAACCTGGGCCTGCTTAACAGTGCGGCAAACAATCTCAAACAAGCTTCCGGAATTTACAAAAAAAATGTTTTAGATATTTATCCTGTAGAGGTCGAGATAAAACCAACCCTTACAAACCTTAAGCTGTCTCAAAAAGAGTTTGAAAAGAGAGTTTTGCAAAAAAAAGAAAATATGTACGGGCTTTTGTTTTATTTTGCTCCATACAAGGTATTTAATGCCAACCAGACTATAGAATTTATCAGAAAAGGTGGAGTTGACCTCTCTCTGGATCAAACAAAAAATGCACTTTTGCTTCTTTCCCAAAGCTCTAATATATCAAAAGTTAACAAAATGATAACCAAAGGGATAAAAAAAGCACTTGAATATAAGATAAATGAAGCAAATGTTGTATTTGAATCACTAAAAAACAAATACCCAAACCATGCTGTACTTTTTTATGACTTAGGCCTTACCTACGCACAAATGGGAGACTATACAAATGCATATAAAAATTTTATCAAAAGTTACCACTTGAACAGTAAAAATTATCTCTCAGGCATATTTGCCATAATGACAAAAGAGTTGATGCATCAGGATAATACAAAACTCAGCGAAGAAGTTTCCAATGATTTGAATGATGACCATGTTGTAAAAGAGAAAAAGTTTTATTTCGCAATGATTGATTTTACAAAAAACAATTATATGTCTGCAGCTAATTTTGCCCAGATAGATAATAGCAACAAACCGCTAAATCTCATATTTGATGCTATTGTCGCAAAAAATTCAAAAATGAGAAAGCTTTTTATTCAAAAATCTTTGACACTGAAAACAAAACTTCCAAAAGATATGATAGCGGAACTTTTATATGACAGTGCAAAAACATATGGTAAAAGTATAGAGTATTTTGCAAAAGAGGTCCAAAAGAGTTTTTTAAAAAAGGATACAAACTTGAAGTCTCTTTTTTACGGACCCGTTGTTGCCAGAGAAGTCTACATAAATGCCTTGCATATTGCAGGTATGCTTTACTATGTAAGAGATATATTAGAGCGTCAGCTTCAAAATGAAAACGATGATGTCGTAGGCATTATGCAAGCTCTTGGATATGTTGATATTTATACAGGCAACTATGAAGAGGCATATGCAATATACAATGAGATCATAGATACTTACAAACAAAAAGATACCAATACACTATTTCTTGCAGCAGTTGCTTCTATAGGAGCAAAGCATAACGCAAATGCCATAGCTCTTTTGGAACTTGCCAAACTGACTGATCCAAACAACTTTGAAAGCAGACTGGCCCTCGGTCTTTTGTATATGGAAGTTAAAAATATAGAGGCAGCCGGAATTCAATTTACAAAAATAGGTGATTCTAATTTTATATCCAAATATTTTACATTTAAAATTTTAACAGGAAAATAGGTGACAAAGATTGCCATTGTAGGCGCAGGGGCAAGTGGGCTTATAGCAGCTTTGAATGCAAAAGATAAAGATAACCATATTGATTTGTATGAAAAAAACAGTGCTATCGGAAAAAAGATAACAGTTTCCGGTAACGGAAAATGCAATATAACAAATAAAAATATAACCAAACATGATTATTTTGGAAACAATTTAGACTTTTTGGAGTATGGACTTAAAAAGTTTGATTTTTTAAAATTTGAAAAATTTTGTAATGAAATGGGGCTTTACTTGAGTGAAAAAGAAGATGGCAAGGTATATCCCCGTTCATTTGAGTCAAACTCGGTAATAAAAATATTTAAAGAGCAGTTAAATGAAAAAAATATTACCCTTTATCTTTCAAGCGAGATAAAAAAAATAACCAAGCAAAAGGATAAGTTTCTGCTTGAAAAAGAAGATAAAAGTATAGAGTTTTATGATAAAGTTTTGATTTCATCTGGAAGCAAAGCTGCACCGAAACTTGGAGGAAGCTCCTTTAGCGAAAATATTGCAAAAAGTTTTGGTCACAATATAATGCCCAATTATCCATCACTTGTACAGCTTGAAACAAAAGAGAAACAAGTTACAAGAATGTCCGGAGTCAAGATAGAAGCAAAAGTAACTTTACTCTCAAAAGAGTACAAAAATATCTCAGTATATGGTGATGTGTTATTTACCAAGTATGGTTTAAGCGGTTTTGCAATACTTGATATATCTTTTTTTGTTTCAAAGCTTTTACTGGAAAACAAAGAAGTGATACTTAGCATAGATATGATGCCTGAATTTAGTGTGGACCAACTCCAATCAATCATAGTTAAAAACTGCAAAAACAACCCAAACAGCAACTTTGAGACAATGCTGCTGGGCTTGATACCGCTTAAGATAGCAAAAAATATCTCTTTTGAACTGGGATTTGCAAAAAAAAGATTGAAAGATTTGAGTTTTAAAGATATCAAAAAGAGCATATATGTTTTAAAAGACTATAGATACTCCATAAAAGATACGCATGGATTTGATTATGCTGAGGTATGTGGCGGAGGTATTGACACGCTGGAAATTGATCCAAAAACCATGGAGTCAAAATTGGTAAAAAATTTATATTTTTCAGGGGAGAGTTTGGATATAGTTGGAAAAAGAGGCGGATACAATTTTGCATTTGCCTGGATGAGTGGTTATCTTGCCGGAAAAAGTTTGAAAGGTAGTATCGGATGAAAAGGCTGTATATACTGCGACATGCAAAATCCGACTGGAGCGATTCTGATTTGGATGATTTTGACAGGGGCTTGAAAAAAAGAGGAAAAAATGATATAAAATTGATATCACTGTGGTTGAAAAAACATAATGTAAAGCCGGATTTTGTCATATCCTCTCCTGCAAAAAGAGCTAAAAAAACTTTGGAAGTTTTAAGAGATATTTTAAATATTAAAAATGAGATTATAAAATTTGATCCAAATATTTACGAAGCAAATGTAAAATATCTTGTCGATATGCTTTCAAAACTTGACAACAGGAAAAAAGAGGTTTTTTTGATAGGACACAACCCCTCGCTTAATGATTTGGTAGAATTTTTCAGTGATACAATTATCACAAATATACCGACTTCAGGTGTAATTGCTATAGAATTTGATATAAAAAACTGGAATGAAATAAAGAGAAAAAAAGGAAATATTATATTTTTTGAATATCCAAAAAAGTTAAAAAAGAGAACAAGGAAAGAAAATTGATAGAATTTTTTAAAGAGTATATACCGTATCTCAAAAACTATAAAGGAAAACTGGTATTGGCTATATTTGGAATGATACTGGTTTCTGTTTCAACTGCAGCAGTAGCGTATCTGGTCAAACCGGTTATGGATAAAATTTTTGTAGAGCAAAACATTACTATGCTTTATATACTTCCTTTGTTTGTAGTACTGGCTTTTATCGGTAAGGGAGTGGGAGCATTTTTATCATCATACTATCTTACTTATATAGGCGAAGATGTTGTAAGAATAATGAAAAATAAAATGCTTAGATATATTATAAATCTTGACTTGGACTTTCATTTAAACAAACACAGTGGAGAACTTATAAGCAGAATTACAAATGATATTGCAAAAATTCAAAGTGCTATTGCTTCAGATGCTATAAATTTTTTAAAAGGCTCTTTTACTGTGATTGGTTTGCTCGTTGTTGTTGTATATCAAAGTCCAAAACTTGCCATATTTTCTCTTATTATTATTCCTGTAGCAATTTATCCTATAAAAATTATATCAAAAAAGATAAAAATTCTTTCCAAAAAATCTCAGGAACAAAACTCAAGACTAACCTCAAGGCTTAGTGAAATTTTTAATAATTATGAAATGATAAAAGCATACAATGCCGGTGAATATGAGCTGGAAAATTTTGAAAAACAAAATCTTGAATACTTTAAAATCAACATGAAAAGCATAAAGCAGCAACAGCTCTTGGCACCGATATTTGAGATAGTAGGAGCTATTTCAATTGTATCGGTTATTATTGTCGGAGGGCGGGAAGTTTTGATTACGCATGAGTTGACTACGGGAGGATTTTTCTCTTTTTTGACAGCACTTTCTTTACTTTTAGACCCACTAAAAAGGATATCAAATTCATATAGCAAGTTTCAAATAGCAGTTGCCGCAAATGAAAGAATAAAAGAGATAATGTCCCATCCTGTTATGATAACTTCCGGTGAAAAAAAGATAAACTCTATAGAAAATATTGAAGCAAAAAATGTAGAGATGTTTTATGGTGATAACCATGCTCTCAAAGGGATAAGCTTCAGTGCCAAAAAAGGAGAAGTGGTGGGTCTTGTAGGTGACAGCGGAGGTGGAAAGAGTTCTGTAGTCAATCTTCTTTTGCGCTTTTACGACCCAAGCAGCGGCACCATATATATAAACGGAGAAAATTTAAAAAACTTCGACCTGGAAAATTTAAGAGAGCATATATGTGTAGTCAGTCAAAGAATTTACATAGTAAATGATACGGTTGCCGCAAACATAGCATATGGTAAAGAAAGAGATGATGAGAGGATAAAAGAGGCACTTAAAAAAGCCAACCTGTGGGATTATGTAAAGAAATTAAAAGATGGTTTAGACACAGTCTTGGATGAGTCCGGAACAAATTTAAGCGGAGGTCAAAGACAAAGAATTGCAATAGCCAGAGCTTTGTATACAAATCCTGATATCCTTATACTTGATGAAGCTACAAGTGCACTTGACAATAAAAGTGAAGCTTCTATCATAAAAACAATATATGAATTGAAGAAAGATTTGATTGTCTTTGTTGTTGCCCACAGGCTGAGTACTATTGAAAATTCAGATAAGATTTTAGTTTTTGAAAATGGACAAATTGCCTGCCAGGGAAAAATAGATGAACTTAAAACCAAATGTGAAGCATTTAAAAAATTGTATAATCTTGGGAAATAAGGTAATTATACAATTGATAGCAAAGAGCGGAAGAAATACCTGCCAAAACCCCCGCTATGATATCATCTCCCATAACCCCTATGCCGCCTTTGTAATTTTTATCGACCCTTCCTATTATGGAGGGTTTCCAAATATCATAAATCCTGAAAAAGAGAAGACTTAAAATCATTTGAAGTATAGTTGCTCCACTCAAAGAAAAAGCAAGCCAAACTCCCACTACTTCATCTATAACTATCTCTTTTGGGTCGTGAGTGTTAGATGATTGTTCATATTTGTCTATTTCTTTAACGGCTATCAGAGTTATCAGGATGCTTAACAATACCAAAGTTGATACAGGAAAATACTGAAGTATAAAATATCCGACAACAGCCGCAGCTATACTTCCTGCGGTTCCGGGAGCAAACGGTGACAAACCGATATAAAAAAAAGTCAAAAAAAGTTTTTGCATGGCCGTTCTTTATGTAAGTGATGTTGTTTGGTAAAGTTCAAGCAGTTTTATATAAAAATCTTTTTCACTGTGCTCTTCCAAAAGTCCGTTTCCAGGCATGACAGAGTCGTAAATATTGCTTAAATCCTTAAATCTGTTTTTAAAAAGTTCACTTAGTATAATAGCTGAAATCTCTTTTCTGACCAAAACAGCCGGAGGAAGCAAGCCTGCTTTTAATATCTCCAAAATTGAAGGAGAATGATAAGATATATGATGATGTTTTCCGTGCGGACATGTTTTTGTACTGACCAAAGTTTTGCATTGGTTACAGTAAACAAATTCACTCACTATCTCGACATTGATACCGCTTTTTTCTACTTTGTCCATAATGGAGTTTATTCTGTCATGGTCATAAAATATCCCGATACCTGAATGGTTTTGTCCAAGAATAATATCACTGCATCCAAAGTTTTTGGCTGCAAGTGAGTCAAGAACCGCATTATTATAGCCGGCAAAGATATATGTATTTTCAAACGGTACCACTATCACCCTGTTTTTAGGCAAAAAATTGTCTACAAAATACTCCAGGGTTTTGTATCTTATTTCATATGAGAGGATATCTTTTTTATACGGTTTTAAGAGGAATATGACTAAGAGGTCTGTATTTTCCAAAGTCAGTCTGAGAAGTCTTTCGTGAGCTCTGTGCAAAGGTTTTGCAGCCATCATAATGGCAGTTGTTTTTTTTGCATTTATCTGTCTTTTTGCATTTTCTATTTTTTGTTTCACATTTTTTATATCATCAAATTCTATATCATATTTTCCGCTTATTGCATACTCGCCAAGTCTTTTTAAAGTATCTTTTACTCCGGGATGACTTTCGTCATCGGTGCCGAATATTGCTTTTATTCTTCTTTTTATATCTATCTTATATACTGAGTCAACCTCAATATATCCTTTTATTTTATTGTTGGCGACAATTTTTAGTATTTCACCCTTTTTTGCATTTTTTAAAACTTCTTTGTTTCTTCTGCCTGCCGGGGCCAAAATAAAAGGAAAAGGCAAAAACTGCCCTCTGTAGGTATGTGTTTTGTAAATTTCTTCAGACTCGACTTCATTCATAAGCTTGTCTATAGGCTTTAAAATGCCCTCTTTGGCAAGGGAGAGAGTTGCTACGGCTTCCTTGTCTAAATGTAGTTCTTTAAGAGTATTATTTTTTCTTATTGATTCCATATTTCTTTCTTTTTTCCCATAAACTTTTTCTTGAAATTCCAAGTTTTTTGCTAAGTTCGGTATCAGTAAATTTATTTTGAAAACTCTGTATGATATATTTTACATAGTCATCAATAGATAATATATCCCCATTTTCATATATTTTGTTGTAATTGTCAAGAGAAAGCACATTAAAATTGTTATTTAACTCTTCGTTTGAGTCAGTTGTACACAAAATTACCCGTTTTTTATCTATGATTGATATAAGTTTTGCTTTCTCACTTTTTCTTAAATTTTGAAAATTGACCAGATAAAGCAGTGTATTATTGTCATATTGCTCTATTTTTTCCAAAGCATGAGGAGAATCAACCGCAATAAACACAGGAGTAACTTTTATACTTTTTGTATATTCATAAACAAGTTTATCTATAAGTTTTTGATAACTGCTTTTTATCAGTACGGGAGGTATGATTTTCTTTGCATCTACCTGTTTTAAAGAGCTGTTTTTGAAAGAGTTTTCTATATAATTTTTTAGAAATTCATTCTCTTTTTTAAACTTTTTGTACTCAAATAGATGATCTATTTTTCGTATCAGTTCTTCTATCATAAAAGGTTTTAACATATAGTCGTCAACACCCATTTTAAGGGGTTTTGAAACTGTATCATTACTGATATATGATATAAGCAGGATAATGATGGAGTTTTTATATTTCTCAATCGCAGGATAAAAATTTTGCCCTGATATATTTGTCGAGAGTAAGACTATATCATAATGTCCCTCTTCCAAGGCTTCTTTAATGGTTGCTACTATTTTACAAGTATAACCCACTTCAGAAAGCTTGGAAGAGATACTTTGTGCAAGATAAATTTCATTTTCAACTATAAGCACTTTCACCTCAAAATCTCCTTTCTAAGAAGCAAATCTCCTCTATAATTGTCCTCACAAAGCTGCAGAATTTTCGCTTCGCTGTACCCTCTCGCTAAAGCTTTGCTTTTAGCAAAAATGAAATATTGAGCATATTTCATATCACTGCTCCTTGCTCCAGTCAAAATATTTTACTCCGGCAACGGCTTGGGCTGCAACTCCTTCTTCTCTTCCTATGAAGCCCATTTTTTCTGTAGTTGTAGCTTTTATATTTGTTTTATACGCAGGAATGTCAAGAATACTTGAGATTGTTTTTTTCATCTTGTCTTTATATGGGGTTATTTTTGGTTTTTGAGCTATAATGGTTAAGTCGATATTGCATATTTCATATCCGACACTGTATAAAAAAAGTACTACTTTTCGTAACAATTCCTTAGAGTCTACATTTTTATATTGCTCATCATTGTCAGGAAAAAGTTCTCCTATGTCACCATATCCTATGGCGCCAAGCAGAGCATCGCAAAGAGCATGCAAAGCCACATCACCGTCAGAGTGAGCTTCAAATCCGTAAGGAACATTTATCTCAACTCCTCCCAAAAACATTTTTTTATTTTCCATAAAGCGATGTACATCATATCCAAGCCCATAAAAACACTCTTTTGAAGGAGGTTTAATACACCCTGTCAAATTTAAATCTTCCATATAAGTCAGCTTGACAGCTTTGCTTGAGCCTTTTATATATTTTATGCTTCCACCTGTTGCCAATACTGCACTGCTGTCATCAGTAAAAATTTTTTCACTCTCAAGTGCTTTTTGTAAGGTTTTGACACGGGAAATTTGAGGAGTTTGTATAAGTTTTACCTCATTTCTGTCAATGAGTATCTCTTTGTAGTGTACTGTATCGGTTGCATTTAGATAAGGTACTACTATATCGGCAGTGCCAATGCTTTTTATAAGCCTTTGTAAAAAATCATCCTCAAGACATACTCTAGCTACATCGCTGACCATTACATACTCAGTTTCTACTTTTTCAATGGCATTTTTTAAAGACAGCTGTCTTTCGCATCCACCCTCTACATAAGTAAAATCAGCAAAATTTTTCATGTACGGTATTTCATTTTTATTTGCTACTATTATAATATTGTTTATATTTAGTTTTTTTTTCAGTCTATTTGCCAAAAAAAGCCACAAAGGTTCATCTTTACTTCTAAGCCACTGTTTTTTTGCTTTTATCCCAAATCTACTGGAATTTCCTGCTCCTAACAATATAAGAGTTAAATCAGGCAAATTTTGTCCTTTTTTATATTTTTATACTCAAAGTGTTACGATATTATACACTTTAAAAGCTTTTTTTTATCTTTTTTATGATAAATTCCAAATTCATAATGGATGAAAATATTATACAAAGGAGTCATATGATCACAAATGATATGATTACTGAAGCTTTGAAAAAAGTAACATATCCCGGATTTACAAAAAGTATTGTAGATTTTGGATTTGTTAAAAATATTGAAGTGGATGGGGATAAAGTAAAAGTTAGTGTTGAGATTACTTCATCAGCACCGGAAGTGGAAGAGCAGATAAAAAATGATATAAAAGAAGCATTTGAGAGTATCGGTGTTAAAGATTATGAGCTGGAGCTAAAAAAGCCAAAAATGCCTAGAGAATCAAGTTCAAAAGGTAAAAATATTGCTCCTCATATAAAAAACTTTGTAATGGTAAGCAGCGGAAAAGGCGGTGTGGGAAAATCAACCACAACAGTCAATCTTGCCATATCTCTTGCAAAACAGGGTAAAAAAGTAGGTCTTTTGGATGCTGATATATATGGACCAAATATCCCAAGAATGATGGGTATAGTAGGCGAGACTCCTGAAATCATAGGAAACAAAGTAAAACCTATCTTAGCTCACGGCGTAGAAGTAATGAGTATGGGAAGCCTTATGGAAGAGGGTCAGTCACTTATCTGGAGAGGTGCAATGGTTATGAAAGCCATTCAGCAGCTTTTACAGGATATTTTGTGGGGAGATTTGGATGTACTTGTTATAGATATGCCTCCTGGAACCGGTGATGCTCAGCTTACTCTAGCCCAAAGCGTTCCCGTAACTGCAGGAGTTTGTGTTACAACACCTCAAAAAGTTGCACTTGATGATACTGCGAGAAGTTTGGATATGTTTAAAAAATTAAATATTCCGATAGCCGGAATCGTAGAAAATATGAGCGGATTTATCTGTCCCGAGACAAACAAAGAGTATGATATATTTGGCAAGGGAACGACAGAGCCTTTGGCTAAAGAGTTTGATACTGTTGTTCTTGGTGAGATACCCATCGAGCCTGCCATAAGAGAAGGTGGGGATGCCGGAAAGCCGATAGCAAGTGAATTTCCTGATACCATAACTGCAAAGAAATATTATGAAGCAGCTGAAAAACTTTGGGAAATGATAGAGAAAATAAATGAAGAGGGCGGAGTTGACAACGAAGCAATTCAGCCTACCATAGGAGTTCCAGGAACTGCCACTGAGGGCAAGAGTGCTTGTTCAGTATAAATTAACTTCAGGCTGAAGTAACATAGATTTATACTACAAAAATAATAAGGAGAGTGTAAAAACTCTCCTTGTATTAATTAATTATCTTTAAAGTAAAGATACAATCCTACAGCTTGAAGAGGTTTTCCCATAAGCTTTCCACAAATTTTGTGAGACTTTATATATGCTTTTGCCTCAGCAACCGAGTCAAACTTTGGAAGTTTGGCAGACTTGCATTTTTTTGCAAACATCATTTTGCCTTTTTTTGCCATCATATGTTGTTTTTTGCTTATCATCATAGCTTCTTTTTTGTAAGCTTTTTTAGCCATAGCAAAAACTTCATCAAATCTCATAACTTTTCCACCATATTTTTTGGCAAAAGCTTCTGCTGCAGCTTTTGTTCCAAAAGCATACTTGCTTACTTTGCTCATAGTGGCAGGTTTTTTACTGCCTACTACATAATAAGCATCTTTTACAGGGATAAATTTTAAAGTAGAATTATCTACAACTTTTATATCTGTTGGATTCAAACCTTTTACGGCATCTTCAGCCAAGCAGTGCATAGAGCAGTACTGTTTTACTTTACCGTTTACCGTTGCAGCATGGTTGGTTTTGTAAAACATCCTTAAAGTCATACCGCAGTTTGAACAAAAAGCTTTCTCTTTGCCGCTTTGAATGATTTGAGCTTTGTCCATAGGAACAGCTTGATACATCATATGTTTGCTTTTTGCCAAAGCACCTGAGGAAAATATTCCAACTACAACCAAGATACTAAGTAGTAATTTTTTTACCATAGTAAATCCTTTAAAAAAATTTTTGACATTATATTCCCTAAAAGTTAAATGATTGTTAATTTTCCTCTTTGTGTATATGTTATAATTGCACAAAATAAAAGGAACAACAGATATGTATAAGATACTTTTGCTTGAAGATGACGAGATGCTTTTGCAGACACTAAAATCACTTCTGGCAAATCAAAACTATAAAGTAACACCTGTTAAAAATATAAATCAGGCTCTTGATGAAACATATGAAAACAGTTTTGATTTGTATCTGTTTGATATAAATGTTCCGTTTGGAAGCGGCATAGACTTGTTAAAAGATTTGAGAGACAGCGGTGATAAAACTCCGGCTTTTTTCATTACTGCACTTAAAGATATAAAGAGTATATCCAAAGGATTTGATGCGGGGTGTGATGATTATATAAAAAAACCTTTTGATTTTGATGAATTGCTTGTGAGAGTAGAAGCAATTTTGAAGCGAAACAATCCTTTTATAAAATATGGTAACATAAAGTATGATCAAGAAGAAGACAGGATATATAAAAATGATAAAGAGATTGAGCTTGGTGAAGTATCGCACAATATTGCGTCTACATTTTTAAGAAATATAGGAAAAATTATTCATAAAGACCAACTTTTTGATCTTATGAAAAAACCAAGTGATATTGCTCTTAGAGTGCATATTAACAAGTTAAAAACAGAGCTGAGTCTAAATATAAAAAATATAAGAGGATTGGGGTATAAACTTGAAAAGCTATGAAAAAGAGTCATTTTTAAAAATATTTATTATTTTTTTTAGTGTTTTGGCTTTAATGAGCGCTTTTATATCATATCTCTATTATCGACAACAGATTTTTGTTTATAACAACAATCTTTTATATCAAATGAGAGAATATAATTTTAACTTTAAAGGTAAAAAATTTGATGCTACTATTGTAAATAATGATACTGATAAAAAAGTTGATATTCTTTATATAAATAAAAAAGAAGTTTATGCAC